>CAZHAQ010000041.1:0-1904 GCA_964529785.1 uncultured Candidatus Saccharibacteria bacterium | reverse complement strand
GCCAGCATTACTTCATCGGTATCATCAACAATTTCTTTAGGTGTCATTAGTTTACCGGATTCTACGTCAATTACTTTGCCAGCTACCAGCAAGTAGCAGAATGAATTAGTTTTTCGGTTAACGCCGCTGTCTTTTAAGGCATGAGGCATCCTATCATGTAGGAAACTATCGGTTTTATCTATTTTACCATTGTGATCTTCGCCACCCGGCTTTAATTTTAGCCCGCTACTTAGTACACTCTTTGCCTTATCACGGCTTATTTTATGCAGTATTTTGACCATGGAAGTAATAATAAACTATAAAAGTTACAAGGGACTAATGTTTTACTATTAATAGTATAATAGTTACATAATTCAAGTAATTGAATTTAACTTTAATAAACCAGAATTTCTGGTTTTAAGGAGAAGACCAGTGAAAGTTAACAATGATATTCTAGATCAAAACAAGGTTTTTGGAATTATTGCGGCAATTACTGCATTTCTGCTGCTTATACCAGCTGTCGGCTCGCAGTTTTATACTGATATGAATTGGACAGCTAGCGACTATATAGCTGCCGGCCTGCTTATATTTACAGCTTTTACGGCTTATGTACTGATCGCAAGAAGAGTTAAGAAAAACAAGATTTTATTGGCGGGAATAATTCTAGTAGTATTCGCATATATATGAGCTGAGCTAGCAGTAGGTATCTTTACTAATCTTGGTAGCTAAAACTCTTCAGGCTAAATTCCAGTAATCTGGTGTATTAAGTGTTGTTATTATTAACTGTGTGCTTTACAGTATAAAACTGAAAATATATTAAGAGTTGGAATTAATCTATGCCAGATGCAATTACAGTAAAGGGCCTGCATAAAAGCTACGGCTCGCTAAAAGTGTTAAAAGGCGTAAGCTTTAGCGCCGAACAGGGCAGTATTTTAGCTTTGCTAGGACCTAATGGCGCTGGCAAGACTACTACCGTACGTATTTTAAGCACGCTACTAGCCTCAGACAGTGGCAAGGCCACAATCTCAGGCTATGATCTTAAGACTCAGGCCAGTGAAGTAAGAACTGTCATTGGCTTGACTGGTCAGTCGGCGGCAGTTGATGAACTTTTAACTGGCAGAGAGAACTTAGTAATGATGGGCCGGCTTTATCGGCTGACCCCGCAAAGCGCAAAAGCGCGAGCGGAAGAGCTCTTAAAAGAGTTTGATCTTGTAAAAGCAGCTGATCGGCCAGCCAAAACTTATTCCGGCGGTATGCGCCGACGGCTGGATCTTGCAGTCAGCCTGATTGCTACTCCGCCGGTTATATTCTTAGATGAGCCTACAACCGGACTTGATCCCAGATCAAGGATGAGCATGTGGTCAATAATCCAGGACTTGGCCGCCAGAGGGACGACCATACTATTAACTACCCAGTATTTAGAGGAGGCTGATCAGCTTGCCGATAAAATTGTAGTTATTGATCATGGCGTTGTAATCGCAGAAGGCACAGCCGCACAGCTTAAAAATAAGATAGGTAAAGACCGGCTTGAGCTAACATTTAAATCTAAAGATGATTTAAATTCAGCAGTTAAAGCTTTAGGCAAGCAGGTGGTATCCAGCAGTGAAAAAGACTTATCGCTGATTGTGCTCATAAAGGACACAAATAAGGATGTTAAAAATGCTCTAGACTCACTATCAAGCAAAAAGATAAGTATAGAGACGATGGCAATCCACAAGCCTACACTTGATGACGTATTCCTATCGCTTACCGGAAAACCAAAGAAACCGACCCAGAAAGGCAAGAAGTAATGGCTGCTAAACTTGAATTTGTAAATAAATCTAAACTTTCCTTATGGCTTAGCGATTCCCTTATCATGATTGGAAGAAGCAGCCGTCATATTATTCGTAATACTGATCAACTGCTGGGTACATTCTTTCAGCCCA
>CAZHAQ010000040.1:0-2351 GCA_964529785.1 uncultured Candidatus Saccharibacteria bacterium | reverse complement strand
GATGTCTGTTTATTAAAGTTGACTTAATTCGCCGGGGTGTCATTAAGGATTGGGGGATAGATTTATGTGATGTATTGCTAATCTCATCTGACCAGTCTTCAAATACATAAGTAAGCCCAAAGAAAGCCCAGCTAGTCAGGCTGATCGGCAGCATGGCAAGTATGATTACCAAGCCTGTCCTTACATTAATATCAAAATAAGAGGACTCTCCTCTTAGTAGTAAGGCTGTTACAAAAATTGTAGTAAAGATTGGAAGTAAGAATACTAATAAAACAGACGCCGTTCAGGCGTCTGCTAATTAAATCTCACTTGGTACAGCATTATTAACGAAGTTATAACCGAGCTAACTGCTAGTTATACTTTTTCAGGAGCATAAGCCTTATGATACTCTTATGATATGAAAAAACTACTTTACCTCGTACCATTTATATTAATTGGGCTATCAGTCCTACCAATATCGTTATATAAAGACAAAGTTGACTTCTTATTATCTAAAAATCCCAACGCTAAAATTGAAGACCTGTCAGGCGCACTTACGAAACTCTCACCCAGTCATTGGAAGATGATAGATTATCAAGTTAGTGCCTCTGCTGACTTAGGCTCTGCTTCTTTTTCGTTTGACTCATCAGATGCAGAAGCAACAACTGAACAACAGACACCTGAAGTACCAAAGCCTGAACCCCTTTATCAGGGCGCAAAGTTTCATGGGTTTCCATTTGGGGCCTACTTCTCAAAGAGTAGCTCAACCAATACTGCCAATAGTAAGTCTTCTTATAGTGCAAGCGGGTACTCTTGGCTTTGGGTAGCAGTAGATCTTCTACTTATCGTGGCCTCACTGGTAATCTCATTCAAGGTTAATCGTAAAAAGAAAACTGAACCTATAGCTGCACCTACACAACCCTTAGCGCAGCCAACCTCAAATCCTGATGTAACACCTATCGATCAGCCTCAAGCTACTGCAGTTCAATCAAATGTTATTACGCCAAGTCAACCTGTACAAACACAGCCACCTCAAACAGTGCAACCTACCCAGCAACCTCAGCCCCCTGAAGATAATCAAAACCAACCTCAATAAGAGCCTATGTCGTTTTCAGGTTTTTCGGCAATCATAGCCCTATTTATTTTCTTAGCAATTCCGCTTGCAATAGTGACCCTTGTTGTAGGCAGGACTTCTCGATTTGCGCATCGTAAAAGACAGCTAATCCAAAATGTGATTATTGCTGAATACGATCCACCAGCCGGTCTATCACCTGCTGAAATAGGTTACCTATTTGACTCAAGGCTTGATAAAACTGAGGTGATTGCAACATTAGTCGATTTGGAGCAACGTGGCTTGGTCAGTCTTAGCAATAGCAAGTTCGATGGATTGCATGTTGAGAAAACGGTTGCTGAATTACCTAGCGACCTAAAGGAGCATGAGTTATACGTACTGGACAATTTAGATGCTAACTCGAACCTATCATTTTATTCACTAAAAATTATTGGTGGCTTTAAAACGACTATCAAGAAATCACTGAAGAACCAGGGCTTTATTAAACCTCAAAATGAAGTAGTTAGCTATTATGCCCAAAGAACACTGGTGGCTTACTTTTTAATTACGACTCTTATATTTTTATGGCTTGTCAGTAGCTCTGACGGAGACTACATTACAGCTGCAATAGTCTCATTTATATTCATTTTCATCTTGGGCTTCCCGTTCTTTCTGGGCCTAGCTTTAGTTGCAGGCTTTATTTATAACAAGCTCGTAGGTCAACCAGGACTTTGGACAAACAAACTCAAAACTATGTGGAGAGAGCTTGAAGGCTACAGGGATTTCGTCGAACAAGTGGAATTAGATGAGCTACAATTCGAATCAGAGGACCTAAAAATGCGCTCTAAAAATAAAGCCTTACCTTATGCTATTGCTCTAAATCTCAATACTGATTGGCAAAAGAGATTCTCTTAAAATAATCATTTACACAAGGCTATCGCTGTGTAGCCCTTTTATGCTCAATGGCCATTTGGCCAGTGAGGTGCAGTATGGCATGACGAATCTTTCGCAGGTCATAGTGTCTGTCGCTGAGTGCATGCCAAGTTTGCCAGTGGCAGTTTTGGTGAGAAGGCCAATATACTAAAAGCTGTTGGTCAGAACCCGATATTAATCGATAAAAAGCTGTCATTAACAGAGAACGAATGGCTCTTGCCAATAAAACGAGAGCTGCCTGCTATAAAGAACGAATTAGCCAAGGTTATAACCGATGCTGAGAACTGTAAATCAGAAAGCTCCCAATCAAGGGAGCAATCTGTAATGTCACACTGGTACCCCGGGAGGGATTCGAACCCCCGACCTGTGGGATAGAAGCCCATTGCTC
>CAZHAQ010000039.1:0-2751 GCA_964529785.1 uncultured Candidatus Saccharibacteria bacterium | reverse complement strand
GAAGATCCAAAATTTATAGCAAGGAGGATGGTAATATTTGCATCTGAAGATATTGGCGTAGCAGCTTCACCAGCACTAAACCTAGCCGTCTCTACTTTCATGGCAGTTGAGAGGATAGGCATGCCGGAGTGCCAGTACAATCTGTTCCATTGCGCTCTTGTCCTTGCCAAAGCTGATAAGTCCCGGATAGTGACCGATGCAATGAACAAGGCCTTAACTGCTGCCGATAAGCATCACAGCCTGCCTGTGCCGCTGCATGTTAGGAATGCTCCGACAAACTTAATGAAAGATTTAGGCTATGGCAAAGACTATAAATGGCAAGCCGGATATAAGCATGATCAAGGATTCCTGCCTGAAGAGATAGGTGACTTGAATCTGTTTTAAGCTATTTGTTTTTACGGAAGCTAATAATCATTAGTCCGGCAATTACGAAGAACATGGCTGCATGAAAGAATATCTCGCCATACAGTTCAATTCGATACCCCTGCCCATAATTTTCAAAGAAGTACCTTACGACAGATATTGAGTAGGCGGCAGCCGATACCCCGGCTGTAGCAAGAACTAGACTACGGCTGCGCATTAGCCCGGCTGAAATAATTGGAATTGCATAAAGCAGTACCGACTTTGATGCCATGCCGCGCTGCCAGTATACGTTTATAGAAGCAAATAGTATGCCTACTATCAACAGGGATATGAACAATATTTTATAAACTGTTCTGCTGTTAATTTTTGCACGGCATAAATACCATACAATAGTATTCACAATTAAAAATGCACCGGCTGCAGTCCACCTCTGAAGTACTGCTTCGTGGGTAAGCAGGTTCCAGGAATCAAAGATAATGACCGAAAGTATATAGGCTATTAAATACAGGTGATAAATTTTTGTTATCTTAAGAACAGTTTCTAGGGTACTGGTTAGAAGATCCGAATTTTTAACAGCCATAATAAGATAATTAAAGCATAGCCGTTATCCCAAAAGCAATTTTAAATTAAATACCTTGTTTAAGCCGCCAAAGACTACTTGGAGAATTTATTTCTTTAGTTGCAACAAGTTCTACCCTATCTTCTCTGCCATTAATTCTTGCCGCTCCGACCACTGTGCCTTTGGCTATAGGGGCACTAAATGATTCTAGTTTTATTTCTGGGTTGTAACTCCTATGCTTCCAGCCATAGATATTAAGGTCATCTTGAACCACTACTTCGCTACTGTCTCCCCAAGATGAAGTCAGCTGTCCGACTATTGTGCCCTTGGCTATTACAGGAATTGTACTAAAGTTCTCAAGCGCCGAATCACGCAAAATTCGGGCGCGCTGATAAGTTGCCGGCCAGTTTGGCTGACCCATTAATACTACGATCAATGATTCGGATAAATCCGGTCCATGCTTGACTGCAAAAACTAAGCAGCTGCCAGCCTCGTCTGTTGTTCCAGTTTTTATACCGACTACGTTTTCATCATAAAGCAGCTGGTTTGTATTTCTAATAAGTCCTGTTTCAGGAATAAATGTTTCTTTTTGAGCTACTATTTCTGCTAGTACCGGGCTACCAAGAGCTTTTTGAGCGGCTATTACCATGTCTGATGGAGTACTGACTGTTTGAGGAGAGAATCCACTCGCATCCGATATGACCGTATTGTTCATGCCATAAGACTTTACTAAATTATTGGCGTAAGCTAGGTAGTTGTCCATCGATCCAAAAAGCCATACAGCCAAAGTATCAGCTATATTATTTGCTGACGGCAACATCAGTCCCTGCAGCATCTGGTACTGGGTAAGCTGCTGGCCTTCCCGAACAGGCATAATAGAACCATACTTAAGGTAATAGCTATTAAAGCTGTCTACATCCGCTTTAGTTATTGTGTAGTTTAGTCCTTGCTCACCCTTTTCTATGGGCTGCTTGTCTAGTACTGCTAGGGCGGTAATAACTTTCGTCATACTTGCAATCGGCTGACTGGCCTCATTATCAGAGGATTTTGCCAGTAACCCGTCACTTTGACTGCCAATAGCTGACTGGCCGTCTGCTGGCCAGCTTATAACTATTGGCTGTATGCTATCTTCAACGGAAGTATTAACAATTTCTGCATTTAGACTAGGCACCGGCGCGCTTAATGCCTTGTAGCTGTAACCACTGCCGAATGTCAAAACTACCAGCAATAAAGAGAATAAAACAATACGCCATTTGCGTTTTTGCTTAGGTCGGAGTGACCGATTATATCTGTAGCGAGCCTTCTTTAGTTCCATATCTGTTAATGTAAGTATAACCGAAATAAGCAAGTAAAAACACCGCCTAGATAAATCCCCTAGGCGGTGTTTTGGTACTTAGGTTTTAAGCTATTTAGCTGGTGTTCCGGTTACCTCTTCTTTTAGACTACAGAATAGCCAAGTACATTCTGCGTGAGCAGTTATGCTTCTAGAGTAAGCTGAAGCATTACCAGCTTCATCATGAGCACGTACAGAAATGGTGTAAGTAGTATCTTTCTGCATATTATTGTAGTTCATGCTAGTCTTAGTCGTTTTAAATGTCTCGCTACCTCGTGGGCTGGAAATATTAACTGTATATTCCTTTACGCCGACATTATCTGAAGATGGATTCCAGTTTACCTGCAAGCTGTAACGCAGCCAGTCAAGAGCAAGCGTACGATTTAGGCCTGTTGGCACTGATGGAGCTTGAGTATCGCTAACAGGAGTTTGGCTTCCGCCGCCACCGCCTGATCCGCCACTTCTAGTAACTGTGAATGTTACTGGGCTGGAAAAC
>CAZHAQ010000038.1:0-2784 GCA_964529785.1 uncultured Candidatus Saccharibacteria bacterium | reverse complement strand
TGCGAGCAAAGGAACGTATAAAGTTATATAATTAAACTATGACTAAAATACTTATTACAGGTGGCGCAGGGTTTATTGGGGCAAACTTTGTGCATTATATCCTCAACAACCACCCTGATTATCAAGTTACTGTTATAGATAAGTTAAGCTATGCAGGGAATAAAGCAAGTTTAGAAAATATATTAAATAAAATTGAATTTATCACTGGGGATATTTGCAATGAGCAAATTATAGATGATCTAGTTGCTAAAACAGATATTGTCGTACACTTTGCCGCAGAATCGCACAACGATAATTCCCTGCAAAACCCTTGGCCCTTCGTTGAGAGCAATTTAATCGGCACTTATCGCATTTTAGAATCTGTGCGTAAACACAATAAAAGACTACATCATATTTCTACTGATGAAGTATATGGCGATTTAGAGCTAGATGATCCAGCGAAATTCACACCAGAAACACCTTATAACCCATCTTCACCATACTCAAGCACTAAAGCAGGTTCTGACATGCTTGTACGCGCGTGGGTACGCAGTTTTGGTATCACTGCCACAATAAGCAATTGCTCTAATAACTATGGGCCTTACCAGCACGTTGAGAAATTCATACCTCGTCAAATTACTGAAATTCTAGAAGGGCGTAAGCCTAAACTATATGGTAAAGGTGAAAATGTTCGCGATTGGATACACGTAGACGACCATAACAGTGCAGTCATACGAATCATTGAGAAAGGTCGTTCTGGAGAAACCTATCTAATTGGTGCAAATGGAGAAAAAAATAATAAGGAAGTTATTGGATTAATTCTAGAATTGATGGGTAAAGATCCATCTGACTTTGAGCATGTCAATGATCGTCCTGGACATGACCTACGTTATGCTATAGACAATTCTAAACTTGTAAATGAATTGGATTGGCAACCAAAATATACCAGCTTTGAAGAGGGTCTTAAAGCCACAATTGAGTGGTATAAGCAAAATGAAATATGGTGGAAACCCCAAAAAGAAGCAACTGAAGCTAAATACAAGTCTGTAGGTCAATAGAATTAATGCGTAAGCTTAATCAGCAAAAATACTGTAGCTGGTGTGGGAGCGAAGTCAAATACATTTCTGAAGGATCGTTTAAATGCGTTGGCTGTAAGTATACGCACTATATAAATCATATTCCTTGCACGAACATCATGATTTCAAAGGATGATAAATTAATGATGGTTAGGCGAGCAATTAGTCCCATGAAAGGCAAAGTTGATTTCCCAGGTGGTTTCATGGATATCACGGATAAGTCCATAGAAGAGGCTGCACTAAGAGAACTGAATGAAGAGATTAATATTAAGATAAATGATATTGCAGATTTTCATTATTTTAGTTCGGGAGTGAGTAGCTACGAATGGTTAGATACTGAGCTAAAAAATGTCTGCTTCTACTTTATTTGCAAATTAAAGAATACAGATAAAAGTATATTGCTAGATCATTCAGAAAATAGTGAAATAATATGGGTTTCAGAAGTAGATTTGCCAAATATAGACTTTGCATGGGATATTGATAGGCAGATGTTAATTAATTATTTCAGCGAGGTAGATAAAATTGTTTAATCCTAATGATTACTCTGAACTAAAAGTAACCGAAACTATAATTCCAGGTTTTTATGAAATAGACTTAGTAGTTAATGGGGATAATCGGGGATGGTTTAAGGAAAATTACCAAAAAGAAAAACTAGAATCATTAGGCCTGCCAAAATTTAACATAATTCAGAATAATTTTTCATTTAATAAAGAGATTGGCGTGACACGTGGCCTACATGCTGAACCCTGGGAAAAGTTTGTATCAGTAGCTAATGGCATAGTATTTGGAGCCTGGGTGGACTTGAGGGCTGGATCAAGTTTCGGCAAAACCCTAACTTTAGAAATTAATCCTGGGAAAGCTGTATTTGTACCAAGAGGCGTGGCTAATGGCTACCAGACATTAGAAGAAAATATTACTTACACATATCTTGTAAATGCTCATTGGTCGCCTGAGGCAAAGTATACTTTTATTAACTTATTTGATCCATCTTTAGGGATTAATTGGCCAATACCAAAAGAAAAAGCTATTATTTCCGACAAAGACGCCAAGCACCCCTTACTCGAAGATGTAAGTCCTATGGAGTTATTAAATGGATAATTCTAGATTATGCATTGTTGGAGCAAATGGACAGCTAGGAAAAGCTCTCCGCAAAAAATACCAGAACGCTAAATTCTTAACTTCCAAAGAACTAGATATAACGGATAAAAAATCTGTTGAACACTTTGACTGGCAAAATATAGATGTGATTATTAATGCTGCTGCTTATACTAATGTTGATGGAGCCGAAACTCCCGAAGGCCGCTTATCGGCATGGGCTGTTAATGCTGATGGAGTAGCAAATTTAGTAGCCGTAGCCGCACAGCATAATGCAACCTTAGTGCACATATCATCTGACTATGTATTTGATGGCACTAAAGAAGTTCACTTTGAGAATGAGCCATTTACTCCACTTTCAGTATATGGAGCAAGTAAGGCTGCTGGAGATATTGCAGTATCTCTGGCTCCTAAATTTTATATACTAAGAACTTCATGGGTAATTGGAGAAGGTAAAAACTTTGTCAGCACTATGCTAGAACTCGGCAATAAGGGCATTAATCCAACCGTAGTGGCCGATCAGATTGGTCGCCTAACCTTTACTGGCGAGCTAGTGAGAGCCATTGATCACCTTTTAACGACCCAATCACCTTACGGCACATACAATGTTTCAAACTCTGGTGAATCAGCTAGC
>CAZHAQ010000037.1:0-4210 GCA_964529785.1 uncultured Candidatus Saccharibacteria bacterium | reverse complement strand
CCCCAATCCTTAATGACACCCCGGCGAATTAAGTCAACTTTAATAAACAGACATCCAGAATATATTGCTTCATACACTACAACTAAACCTATTGCGTCAGGAGGTAGATACAGGAAGTTTCACTAGTCTATAAAGAGTGATTATCTTCTAGCTTACGCTTTGGAAAACCATTTTTTACACATATACTATTAGCAAACTGTTAGGGTCATAATATAAAGCGATGAGGGGAACTTTTACTGATGAGTGAAATAAGGCCAATCCAAGACGTAAATATAGAATTAGGCGACGATGTCTCAAAGGCGCTATATGAAGCATCAAAGCTAACGCATGCCAACAGGCCAGGCTTAATCAGAGAAGCTCATGAATCTTTTTCTGGTTTTAGGTCAATACCTCTTGCCCAATTTGCCGATAAAGATTTTATGAACCTGGAAATTAACTTGGGCTTTGATGGCGTGGGTACTAAAGTAGAAGTTTCCGAACGACTAGATGATCATTCAACTGTTGCTCATGACTTGTTTGCCATGGTGTGCGACGATGCAGTTGTGAGAGGCGCTGAACCTCTTGCGATAGGAACGATTCTGGACGTAAGGCAGCTGGATGACACTGAGCATACCAGACAGTCGCTACGTCAGTTAGCAACTGGCTACTACACCGCGGCAGAACAAGCTAAAGTGGCTATCATTAACGGTGAGGTAGCTGAACTTGGCGATCGAGTAGGCGGCTATGGCAGATTCAACTACAACTGGGGAGCAGCAATACTATGGGTAGCTCATCGTGATCGAGTGCTAACCGGCCATCAAATCCAACCCGGAGATACATTAATTGGCCTAGCCGAGCATGGATTTCGTTCAAATGGCATAACAGATGTGCGAAAAGCCATGCAAGAACATTATGGTCCCAAATGGCATGACGAAGTCGTAAATGAGCTTGGAAACGTCTCACTGGGCAAATTAGTGCAGAAACCTTCAATCATTTATTCAGCGTTTGTGTCAGAGCTTACTGGCGGGTTTGATATCACTAAAAGCCCCAAAGCAACAGTAACCGGTGTAGCCCACATTACTGGCGGCGGACAGCCAAGCAAGCTTGGACGAATGCTTGAGCCGAGCGGACTGGGCGTAACCATCGACAACCCAATAGATCCACCTGAAATTATGACGGAAGTTCAAAGGTTAAGAAGATTTGACGACAAGACTGCTTACGGCAAATGGCATATGGGGCCAGGAATGATAATCGCCACTCCAGAACCCGATAAAGTATTAACCGAAGCCAATGAACAAGGTTACGTAGCCAAAGCCATAGGTCAAGTTACAGAAGAACCGGGCATAAGGATTAAAAGTAGAGGCGCCGAACAGAAAGAAGAGTGGCTAGACTTCTAACTAGTAGCCAAGAATTAAAACGTTAGATTTTAATTTTAATGATGCAGCACTGTTCTTGAACTTGTAAATTTTGTAGCCGTGTAAACTAGATAAGCTGCAGATAAGCCTACTAGCACGTAGATTATTCGTGACATTGCACTACCAACACCGAATAATTCATCTACTAAATTGAAGTCAAATAAGCCAACCAGACCCCAATTAATACCACCGATAATGGTAAGTATATAAGCTGCCCAATCTATGCCATTTAATCTCATCTCCAACTCCTTATTATTAAGTACTTATATTATCTGGCTACGTTTTAAATTAGTCTGTAAGTTATGTTACTTATATTGATGATAGATAATATTAAAATGATAAAATAAAGCTATGGCTGAGAATAATCTAACTTCAGAAAAAAAGCGCTCCATCTGGGGAGATGTTGCTCTTGCTGTAGGCCTGATAGCACTTGCCGCCATTGGAATTGAATCTTTAGACGCAAGTTAGTTATAAAATAAAACACCCCTTAATTAGGGGCGGTGGGTTTAATCAGTTTAGGTGTAAGCAGTAGAGGTTGGGAGGAGTGCGCTGGCACCGCTGACTTTAACGGCGAACCGAAATTGCCAGGAACAGCGCACCCCTCTCACGACCTCAGTAGCAGTCCTTCTCCGGCCAATCGACCGTGAACGACTCGGTCGTCCCACCGTCGACGACGGTATAGTGGACCGATCCCCCGAAGGTGAACACGACATCCAGGAGGAAAGCTCCCTGCTTGGGCCTGGTCTTCTGGCCTGGATCCAAGTAGACGGTGCTGCTGGTGTCGTTCACCTTCATGGTGACCGTAACCTCACGGTCAGTGAGGTTGGTGTAGCTGGCCACGATCAGCACCAGACCCTGATGGCACTCCGCCTGAACGGAACTCGTCGGCTCCGCCGGAGGAGTGGGCGCACAGGCCGTCAGCGACAGACCCGCCACGACAGCGATGAAAATCATGGTGAACCGGTTCGTCTTCATTTCTGGGATGTCTCTTTCTCTCGGGAATATGGTAGCTCAGGTAAAACCTGATAGTAGCTATTAATAATGCTTAATAGCTATTACAGATTTCACCCTAGAACCATACCGACAGAACTTACACCTAAACTGTAAAAGAACTATTTAGCAGTTTATCTATATTAGATCATAGCTAAAAAGGTGCGGCTGCACCTACTTATATGTTATCATGCTTTTTTATTATTGTCAATAGTTTACCGGCCTGTCTTTAACTCTCCAGCAGCTAAATAGCAACTGTTAAATATAAATTTAATTCACTTATCAGATTGAGATTGGCTCTTTTGGAAAACCTTTTTTAAGCCCCATTACGATAGCATTTTGAAGCTGAGGCGTTCTAAACGGCAGTTTTTCAAATGAACTAATATCTGCCCACAATGGAACGTGAATATTTGTGCCAAACTTATTAAGCAGGGCCTCTTCAGAAGTATCCTGTATAGCAATGCCGTCATGTGGCGCGACTTTGCAGATAAATATGTACTGTTCGTTATATGGGCTAGGATGCTTTTCATAAAACACTTGCCTGGCCTCAGTAACCTGAAGTCCAGTCTCCTCCATAACCTCTCTTGCTAACGCCTTAACTACATCCTCGCCCTCGTTGAGCCGTCCGCCAACTAAAGTGTAATACACCGAACCTTGCTTATCTCGGCGCATAACTAATATTTTGTCGTCTTTTATGATAATTGCTCTTGCTGCTTTTCTCATAACAGAGTAAGTATAACACCTTGGGTGAAACTAAATAATAAAAAATCACCTATCCGGTGACATACTGTTTTAAAGTTAAGTGAATTAAAGTCAGGTATATAAATGTCCGCCAAGGGCGAAGAGCGCATGCTATAAGAAATTGACCGATTGCTTGGTCAAGCATCCCTATAACATGGCTCTTCGCCCATTCCCCAGCTCCCGCCGTTCTGCATCGATCAGCCGCCGGCTGCGTCCTGGGTGCTGTAGCACCTCTTGGCACGGATCGTCAGCCAGATGCCGAGGATGAGCAGAACCAGCCCGATGATCATGACGTGCCACGTCTCGACGCCAGTGAAGGCCAGCTCGGCAGGCAGCTCAGGCGAAGCGGGGGTCGGTGTCGGCATCAGCACCGGCTCGTCGCGCGAGATGCTCGGCGGGTTGTCCGAGACCTCGGCGGGTGGCATGTCGATGGTGGTCGGTACGGGGACGATGGTCTCCGGCGGCACCACGGTGGTGGTCGGAGCCTCGGTCGTCGGCGGCGCAGTGGTCGTCGGAGCCTCGTCGCAGTCGCGATCGTGCTTGTGCCCACGCTCGCCGTGCTTCGGCTTGCGATGCTTCTCCTTCCGGTTGTGATCGTGGTGACCACGGTCGTTGCGGTGATGGTCACCACGCTCGGTGGCACTCGCCGGGAGGGCGAACACACCGAAGATGGTGAAGGCAGCAAGCAGCAGAGCTGCCAGCTTGATTGACATGTTCTTGTTCACCAGAACCTCCTGAGGGGTCAAAGACAAGGAGTACCTCTCCAAGTCTATTCTGGTCTTCTTTGGGTGTTGTTGAACCCTTTCAATCTACTTAAATTTAATAGACTGAAAGAGTCCAACAACTACTTTACACACCTGACTTTTAATGATCTTGCTCAACCGCTATTAAACAGGAGCAATAGAGCTACAAAAATAGCTCATACCACATGATATCATAAAAATATACTATTGTCAATGACTAGCGGTCTTCAAGTTTACTAAAAGCATTGAATATTTTGCTGTTTACAGATATAATAAGTCCGTTTTACGGCGGGTGTAGCTCAGTTGGTTAGAGCGTCTGTTTGTGGCACAGAAGGCCGTGGG
>CAZHAQ010000036.1:0-4234 GCA_964529785.1 uncultured Candidatus Saccharibacteria bacterium | reverse complement strand
GGTTGCGAACTATGAATAAACTCATCACCAGCCTTCCAGTAAAGCAGTTAAGACGCAAGACTAATCTGCCAGTTAGCCTTAGAACTAAAAAAGATGAGCTTTATTATGCAAAAGCTAAAAAAGCTGGCAAGTCTTTAAAGCCGCTCTTAGAGGAAGAGAGGCTGAGGGAGTGGAACTTCTGGGCTTTAATAAAAAACGAGTTTCCATATAGCGCAGCATTTAAAATCCATCATTTATTAATTCCTAAGAGAGTTGTTAGCGGTAAGGATCTCACGGAAGATGAACTTAACGAACTAATGAAAATTCTTGATGAACTTAGCAGTGAATATGACTGTCATTTAGTTAACTATGCTAAAAAGCAATCAATTAAGCATCATTTTCATGTTCACATGCTGATATATAAAGACAACCGAAAAGAACTTAAGATTTGATACCTAAACAAGTGAGTTTGAGAGATGCAGCCGAGCTGCTATCCAGTGGACTAATCGGTGTAATTCCTACAGATACGGTTTACGGCGTAGTAGCGCTAGCCAGTAATAAAGACGCTGTAAACCGTTTATATAAATTAAAAAGCCGCCAAAACAAGCCTGGTACGCTTCTGGCAGCTAATGTTAATCAGCTCGCTGCCCTTGGCCTAAAGAAAGAAGAACTTGGGTTTGCTTCTAGGTTTTGGCCTAATCCAGTCAGTATTATCTTGAGCGCTTCTGATGACCTTAAGTATCTTCATCAAGGAATAGGCTCGCTAGCAGTTCGTATTCCTGATGATGCTTCTTTACGCGAAGTATTAGAATCAGGTCCGCTTGTAAGTTCAAGCGCTAATCTGCCCGGTTTGACGCCGGCAACTAGTATTGAGGAAGCCTATAATTACTTTAAGGACAATGTAGACTTTTATGTTGATGGCGGAGACTTATCAGGCAGGGTAGCATCTACAATTGCAACACTGGAAAACGGCAAACTAACAGTTATAAGACAAGGCGCTTTTACGCCTAAAGAGTAGTAGCGTATTGCTGCCACCTCCAAGCGTCTTCACAGGCCTGCTTTAAGCTTTTTTCTGTTCGCCAACCAAGCTCAGCTTTTGCTTTACTTGCATCAGCGTAGCAAGTGGGTATATCTCCTGGTCGTCTATCGGTTATTTTGTAGGGAATTGTAACGCCGCTGGCATTTTCAAATGCGCTTACAATTTCTAAAACTGAAACTCCATTACCAGTGCCAAGATTGTATATACCAAGCTCATTTTGTCCGTTTAATTTCTTTAGCGCTGCTACATGCCCGCGAGCCAGGTCTACAACATGAATATAGTCACGAACCCCCGTTCCATCAGGAGTATCATAGTCATTTCCAAAAATATTTAATTCTTCAAGTTTACCAACAGCAACCTGCTGTACATATGGCAGTAAGTTATTAGGTAGTCCCGAAGGGTCTTCACCGATTAGGCCGCTCTCGTGAGCGCCAATAGGATTGAAATAACGAAGCAGGGTAATATTCCAGCTGCTATCACTAATCTTTAGATCTCTTAGAATTTGCTCAAGCATATACTTGGTTTGGCCATACGGATTAGTGATGCCGATTCCAGTTTGGCTAGTTTCTTTCAGGGGCAGCTCGCTTGGATCGCCGTACACTGTAGCCGAGGAGCTGAATATTAAATTCTTTACACTGTATTCTTGCATAACTCTTGCAAGCACAAGCGTAGAAAGAATGTTGTTGTAATAATAATCTAATGGTTTTGCTACCGATTCTCCGACTGCCTTTAGTCCGGCAAAGTGAATAACTGCTTCAAAATCGTACTTTTTAAAAAGACTGATTACCGCTGTTTCGTCACAAAAGTCTACTTCTTCAAAGGTCAATTCTTTACCTGTTATTTCATTTAACCTATTAACTACAGATTTTTTGCTATTAACTAAATTGTCCGCAAGAATCACTTCGTATCCATTATTTATAAGTTCAACTGCTGTATGGCTACCAATATACCCAGTTCCGCCTGTAACTAATATGTATTTCATAGAATTATTTCTCTCCTTTTGAAGTCATTAAGAAATTATTAACTGTTTTTTGGCACTGCAATATAAAGTTTTGAGTAGAAAACTTCCTAGCATGATCCGAAACTTTAATCGGCTTATATTTATTAGCCTTAAACTTCTTTAAAGCATTAGTCATTGAATTTAAATCCTGTTCATTAAAGAATTCCCCGGTTTTATCAGGGACAACATAATCCAGTGCTCCGCCAGCCTTGTAAGCTAAAACTGGCGTGCCGCTAGCCATGGCCTCAATCGGAGCAATGCCAAAATCTTCATAAGAGGCAAAGATAAAGGCTTCAGCGCTTGCAAGCTCTTTGGGCATTTGTTCATCGCTAACACCGGTTTTGAAGGTTATGGTTGGGCCGGCAATTTGCTTTAAGTACTCATGTTCAGGTCCACGGCCTATTACTGTCAAAGGCAGGCCAAGCTTATTGCATGCCTGAATTATTAAATCAGTCTTCTTAAGCGGCACTTGGCGGCCCATGGTTACAAAACCAGACCGCTTAGTATTTTTGCTGGCAGACTTAAATTTATCTGTATCTACTGGTGGAAATATTAATTCCGAATCACGATTATAGTATTTTTTAATGTCTTTTTGAATATGCGAGGAAATTGCAATAAACTCGTCTACTTTTTGAGCAGCTCTGTAATCCTGGCTGCGTAACGGTTTGACTAGCATTTTAAGGCCCAGCCTAATTAGCCATTTTGGGCGGAAGCCAGGGTTCTTAATGTACTCCTCATAATGTCGCCAGTAATAATGAACCGGAGTATAACAGTAGCTAATATGTATGCCGTTTGGAGCGGACACAAACTTGGCCTCGCCATTTCCGGTCATGGAAATAACCAGGTCGTAGTCGGATAAATCTAGCCTCTTAAACCAGATTTGTCTTAAAAGCGGCAAAAACTTCCTAAGCTGTTTAAACGGGGGATGCTGTAAATATCCAGTAACTACCTTATTATCCAGCCTTTTCCGCCATTCATCCGAGCAGTAGGAGGTATAGATCGGTGCCTCAGGGTACATTAAATGAAATTGTTCTACTACTTTTTCTGAACCGCCGCCGTAAATCCAGTCAGCAACAAGAGCAACTTTCATTACTTGGCTCCACGGCGAAGCAGGACTACAGCGGCTGTTTTAGCAAGAATCACTATATCGTTCCAAAAGCTCCAGTTTTGAACATAGTAAAGATCCAGCTTGCGGCGTTCTTCAAACGGCAAGTCTTTACGGCCGGAAATAACCGCTAGTCCAGTCATACCTGATTTAACACTTAATATTAGACTCTTTTTAATGTACTTATCAAGATCTCGCTCAACCAGCGCTCTTGGCCCGACCAGGCTAATATCGCCTTTAACGACGTTTATCAGCTGCGGCAGCTCGTCAAGCGAGGAACTGCGCAGAAACTTGCCCAGTCTGCTGACCCTCGGGTCGTTATCAAGCTTATCGCCGTTTTCCCTATATTCTTTTATAAGCTCAGGCCGACCCATCATCTCAAATGCTTCTTCCGGAAGCGGACCACTATACTTTTTCTTCATAGTTCTAAATTTAAAGATCTTAACCCGAGAATTAAAGCGGCTAAGCCGTACTTGGCGATAGAAAATCGGCCCCGGATCAAATATTAAGATTAGCAGGCTGACAATTAGCATTATTGGCAGGGCAATCAGCAGTAAAATACTACCAACTATAAGGTCAAACAGTCGTTTTACGATTCGCCCCCAGCCAACAAGGGCCGTCTGATGGACGGCAATTACCGGTACTGAGTAGAATAGATCAACGTCTATTTTGCCGGAGAATAGTTCGCTGTTGCCTGGTACGAACCGGTAGCTAATATGGTTTTCCTGGGTATAAGCAAGGATCTCAGCGTTTTTATAAGGGTCGGCATAAAGTTCAGTTTGAATAATGCTGTGGATGCCAATTTTCTCAAGCGACTTGATAGCCGATGAAAAACTAGACGAGTAGTGATAGCGGCTGCCCTTTTTTGACTTGCCAACAATGCCAACAATCTTATAGCCGGTAATCCTCGTGTTGTTCAGCGCCTCAATGAACTCAGACGTTAGATCGGTCTGTCCGACTACCAGTACGTGGTTAACGCCGATACCAAAGCTGAATAGGCTGCGCCTGATAGCTCTTGCGATGGTTCTAAACAGCAGCACGAAAGCAAAGGCCAGGCCCAGGCCATAGACTGGCACTAGACGAGCTGGAAATATTTCAGCATCAGTTACGT
>CAZHAQ010000035.1:0-4991 GCA_964529785.1 uncultured Candidatus Saccharibacteria bacterium | reverse complement strand
GAGCGCTTGTATGGCATACAAGAGGTCCGGGGTTCGAGTCCCCGTAGCTCCACCACATGAATCACCCTCTGCTAGTGCAGGGGTTTTTATTTTATGCTGCTTCCTTGCACAAGTATTTGCCGATAGTTAGTAAAACGGTTATAGTTATAGCTAATTAGATAAAATTTATTAAAGTTAGGGGAACAAATTGGATAGCAATCAGCTCGGGGGTCAAGGCTCAGCAGACGGCCAGCAACTGCCTAATTCTGATCAGTCGGCAAATATTATCAAACCAAGCTTAGGAGCCGAAATAAGCGGCCCGTCGGCTAGTCCTATTAATAATAGTTCCAGTTCTGTTGGGCAAACTGGAGGCTTAAACTCAAGCAGCCCAGTGGTAAGTCCTAGTCCATCTTCAGCTCCACTTTCTGACTCATCAACACCTTCTTCATTTACTACAGGTCAGGTGGTATCTGCCCCATCTTCGCCATTTGCTTCGCCTAGTTCTGCTTCTGCAAGTACAGGCAGTGTTCCTTCAGCTGACAACAGTACTTCTTCGCCAGGGCCACAAGTCATTGGAGCGGGCGCAGGTATAGTTTCTTCAACGAATCCAGCTTCAGCCAGTACGCCGACTACCAGCTTGCCGCAAAATAACACTAAAAAAAGAAATAAAAAATTAACAATTATGCTTGCGGCAGTAGGCGCCTTGCTGCTAATTGGCGGAGGGTCAGCGGCGGCATACTTCGGTTACGTAGTGCCAAACCGTCCAGATAATGTGGTAATGGCAGCACTAGCCAACCTGGCTGAGCAGGACAAGCACTCTATAAATTCAAAATTTGATATGACACCGGCTCAAGAAGGTGGTATGGGTGTAGCTTTAGATGTTAAATCCCAGTTTGATTTAAGTAACAACCAGTCTCAGATAGAAACCTCTTTTGGTATGGGCGGAACAAAGTTCAGCTTTGATATTAGAACTGTTGAAAAAGAAATTTACCTTAAAGCGGGCAATTTAGATGGTATTTCCGAGCTGGTTAATGCCTTTGATCCTTCGATCGGCACCATGGTGTCAGAAGTAAATGATCAATGGTATGTAGTAGACAGAAGCTTTTGGAGCTCAATGGGAGAAGAGACCTCATGCGTAACCGACCTATCTTTTGCGCTAAACGATAATGACATCAAGCTTCTAAAAGCAGCCTATGAGAAGCACCCGTTATTTAAGGTCAAAGAAAGCTCTAAGGAAACTGTAGATAACGTTAAAACGACCAAATTTATACTAGACCCAACTTCCGATCAAGAAGCCAAGGCATTTGCAGGCGAACTTAATGATCTGAGTGTGGTAAAAAATGTTAAAAACTGCTTAGAGAAAACTGATGCCAAACAGCTTTTAGACGAAGAAATTGAAGCATTGTCTGAAAACGAGAACACCAGCGCTGAAAATACTACCACAGCTCTTTATGTTACTGGTGATAAGAAAGTAAAGAAACTTGAATTGACTGGCAAGGACGATCAGGGCAGCTATAAGCTGGCTTTGGTATTTGACCAAGGGGAGGTAAATATAACCAAGCCTGAAGGTGCCAAACCAATTCAGGATTTATTGGGAGTATTCACCTCTGGTTTCATGAACAGTGAATTTAGTACGGATTTTGCCATTGGCTCTGCAGCTTCCGTTAAAAACCGGGATGCTGAACGTATTAATGAAATGAAAAACCTCCAAATAAAGTTAGAAACGTATTTTAATGACAATGGTAATTATCCAGCCTCTCTTACTGATTTAGGTAATTTGTCATCAGGCGAGATTACTGGCCCAAACGGCGATGTTTACGTCTATCAAAGCAATGGCAGCACTTTTACGCTGTCTGCTGAGCTTGAGGATAAAGACAATCGGGACGCTACTGACGGCAAGTACGTTATACAATCTATAAATACCGATTAGTATAGATATAATTTAGGTTAGGATGAAAAGATTTTTTAAAAAGTTAGTAGTGCTAATTTTAGCGCGTCAAATTAAAAAGCTGCGTAAAAAACATCAGTTTAAAATAATTGGCGTAGTTGGCAGTATTGGCAAAACTAGCACCAAGCTGGCAATTGCTCAGTCTCTGGGTAAAAATTTAAGGGTACGTTATCAGCATGGCAATTATAACGATATTGTAAGCGTTCCTTTGATATTCTTTGGCGAGCCAATGCCAAGCCTGACAAATCCTATCGCTTGGGTAAAGATCTTTATCTCTAATGGCAAACAAATCAAAAGTGAATATCCTTATGATGCAGTAGTTGTAGAGATGGGTACTGATGGGCCTGGGCAGATTGAGGCATTCTCTAGATATCTAGAAATAGACTTCGTAGTTTTAACGGCTATTGCACCTGAACACATGGAGAACTTCAAAGATATGCAGGCAGTGGCAAACGAAGAGTTATCAGTAATGAAGTTTTCAAAACAATTGATTTACAATGCTGATCTATTACCAAATGAGTTTGCTGGCTTGATACCGGCAGGAAGTATATCCTACAGTATTAAAAACTCTATAAGTACCTTTCATATGGCAAATATTTTCCATTCGGCTGCCGGGCTGGAAGCTGATGTCAAGAATCAGGACAATATCTATTTGCATGTAGCCCATGAAGTCGTTTCAGAAACTCAGTTATACTCGCTGCTTGCCTCTATTATTATTGGTCAGCAGTTTGGCTTAAGCCCAGTGCAGATAAGGGATAGTTTAGCTGCCATAAGCCCCGTTAGTGGTCGCTTAAGGCGCCTAAGAGGAATTAATAACAGTATCATTATTGACGATACTTATAATTCAAGCCCTGAAGCCGTTAGATCCAGTCTAGAAGCGCTTTACAAGCTCGAGTCTCCACAGAAAATTGCAATAATGGGCAATATGAATGAACTTGGAGAGATATCGGCTGAGGCGCATACAAGTGTTGGCCAGCTCTGCGACCCGGCAGAGTTATCTTTGTTGATTACTATTGGTCCTGATGCTAATAAATACTTAGCACCAGCAGCAGCCAGCAGGGGGTGCGAAGTTAAAGCTTTTGATGACCCTTATACGGCAGGCGAGTTCTTGCAGGCCAAGATAGAGCCGGGAGCAGTGATATTAGCTAAAGGCTCGCAGAATGGCGTGTTCGCTGAAGAGGCAATTAAGCTGTTGCTTGCAGATCCCGAGGACGCTGCGAAGCTAGTCCGCCAGTCAGATTATTGGATGAATATAAAAAAGAAGCAGTTTAACAGGAAATAAATTATCAAAAGCAGCCGGCTTAACGTTAAAATAAATACATATGCCTCAAGTTATAGTTAAAGACACGTTAATTAACTATTTAGATAACGGTAAGAAAAAGCCGGTGCTTATTTGTCTTCATGGTTGGATGCATGATACTAATTCTTTTAAGAATCTAACTGATGAATTAAAAAATGAATTTAGAGTAATATCGTTAGATTTGCCTAATTTTGGGGCCAGCCAAATCAACAAAAACATTATTAGCATTGATGATTACGCGGAATTTTTAAAGTTATTTATAGCTAAATTAGGGATAGATAAATATTCAATCGCAGGCCATTCAATGGGAGGGCAGATAGCTATTAGGGCGGTCGCTCAGGAAAAAATTAATCCGGAAAAGCTCATTTTAATAGCAGCAGCCGGCATTCGCGATAACCGCCGGGCTTATAAGCTATTTTTGAAGCTAATTAGCAAGTTGGTTAAGTATATTATTCCAGTGAGGATTAAGAACTATTTATATAAAGCTATAGGCTCAGACTATAATGCTGACTTGTCTGATGTCCATAAAGAAATTATTGGCAAAACTCTGACTACCGATATATTAAGTGACGCAAAAGAGTTAAGGCTGCCTGTACTACTAATCTTCGGCTCGCTGGATAAATCTACACCGTTATGGATGGGAGAGAAGCTGCATAGTGTCATCAAGGGCTCAATTCTAGAAATAGTGGACGGTGAAAACCATTGGCTGCACCAGACATCTGCTCAAAAGGTAGCTCAATTTATAATAGGATTTGATAAGTGATTTTAAATTTTCTTAGCTTATATTTGCCAACCACTCCTTACATTTTTATATATATGCTGCAGCAGGTAGAGTATGACCCGGTCCTGTTCATTAACTGGGCTAACAGGCTGCCAAACTACACTAAGGTAATGCGCCGTCAAAAGCTGGTTTTAAGCCGAAAAGCGCTCTTGCTTGTAGTGCTGGCTTACTTGATGTGGCTTGGCGGTATTTGCTTGTCGGTCTATATAGTACTTAAAATAAATGTTTACCTTGGGTTACTGCTATCAGTCTGGCTGCCTTTCTTAACTATACTAAGCTTGTCGCTATTAATTTGGCTGGCTGGAAAAGTATTAAATGTAAAGCGCAGCAAAGATATAAAGCAAGCTGCAGAAAGACTGGCAAATCATAAAGCGATAAAGATTGCCGTAATTGGCAGTTATGGAAAAACAACTACTAAAGAAATAGTTAAGGCGGCGTTATCTGAATCCAAGATAGTGGCAGCCACGCCCGGCAATAAGAACGTGCTTATTAGCCACGCCCGGTGGATTAATAATTTAGATGGTCATGAAGAAATTCTGATTTTTGAATTTGGCGAATACCGGCCAGGAGACATCTCTGCTATGGCTCGTCTTGTAAAACCGGATTACGCGATAATTACAGGTTATGCTCCTAATCATATTGATACTTACGGTTCAGTTGAAGCTCTAAAGAAAGATCTGAAATCTATTTCTAAGTTTGTGGATGAGGACAATATCTTTGCTTCTAGCCAAGCTGCTAAAGAGCTGGGCATAAAAGAATTTTACAGCTCTTCGCGGGCAGGCAGCTATAAGGTATCAAGTGTAGAAAATAGTTTAACCGGGATAAGCTTTAAGCTGGTGGACGGTAAAAAGAAACTCGAGTTAAGGAGCCAGCTGGTTGGGCGTCATTTGATTGGCCCGCTGGCTATGGCCGCAGTATTGGCGCTGAGAATTGGAATTAAGAATGAAGAAATTAAGGCTGGCATACAGAAAACTATGCCTTAT
>CAZHAQ010000034.1:0-5178 GCA_964529785.1 uncultured Candidatus Saccharibacteria bacterium | reverse complement strand
ATAAGTATTTTAGTCATAGTTTAATTATATAACTTTATACGTTCCTTTGCTCGCAGTACATCATAATATGTACTTATATATTTCCCCTATTCAACCGTAACCGATTTTGCTAAATTACGAGGCATATCTATATCATGACCCAATTCCTTTGCGACAAAATAGGCGAACAAGTGCGTTACAGTAGCTGACAAAATTGGCTGTAGGATTTCTTTTGTTCTAGGAATTACTATCAAGTCATCGGCTATTTTGCCTACTTCACTGTTAGTATCGTCTACCACCGCAATTATTGGTCCGCTTCTTGATTTTATCTCCTGAATATTGGAGTTAGATTTTTCATCTACACTATTGCTTAGTGAGATAGCAAAAGTCGGCAAGTCTTTGTCTATTAAAGCAAGCGGTCCATGCTTCATTTCTCCACCTGCAAATCCTTCTGCATGTATGTAACTTATCTCCTTAAGCTTAAGCGCTCCCTCAAGTGCTACTGGATAAGCAAAGCGACGACCAACATATACAAAATTTTGATGATGTGAATATTTTTTTGCCAACTTAGCTATATTACCTTTATTTTTTAGAATAGACTCTAGCTGGGAGGGGAGTTCGTCTAATGCTATTAACGTTTCTTTAAAGTCCTCATAATTCTTAGATAAGTGAAGAGCGATAAGTGCTAACACAGTACTCTGAGATATGAATGCCTTAGTGCTGGCTACTGCTTTTTCAGGGCCTGCATGGCAATATACACCTGCATCTGTAAGTCGTGAAAGTGTAGAGCCAGGCGAATTTACCACTCCTAATGTAAGCATTCCACTACCTTTTAACTTTTTAACTGCAGCTATAGTATCTGCTGTTTCACCGGATTGTGATACTACGAGCACCGCAGTACTGCGACTTAGAGGCTCATTGCGGTATCTAAATTCGCTAGCCAATTGAACCTCTACCGGAATATTAGCAATTTCTTCTATTAAGTATTCGCCGACCATTCCAGCGTAGTACGAGGTGCCACAAGCGATAATTATAATTCGATCTATGTAGTCCAGTTGATGAGTGACGGACTCTAAGCCCCCAAGTTTAACTATGCTCTCATCCGGTATTACTCTACCTAGTGTTGCTAAACGAACAGTTTGAGGAGCTTCATGAATCTCTTTTAGCATATAGTCAGGGAAGCCATCCTTACTTGTCATATACGATTCAACTTCAAGCGCTTCGGCAGTACGTTCCACTAAGTTATCGTCTAAGAGATTTATTAACTTATACGAATTGCTAGTTATAACAGCTGCTTCATTGTCTTCTAGAAATAATATTTCACTCGCTCTACCTGACATAGGCAATCCATCGGATCCCAAAAGCATTTCATTATCTCCAATGCCTATTGCTAGTGGACTGGAAAGTTTAGCAGCATATATTTTTTCTGGGTCATGAGCGCTAATCATTGCTATTGCATACGCTCCACTAAGCATCTTTACTGCCTTTAGAAATGATTTCTCTATGTCATTTGAATTTTTAAAGTGAAAATCAATTAAGTTGGGAATTATTTCCGTGTCTGTGTCCGATTTAAATGAATAGCCATTATCTATTAATAACCTTTTTATTTCTTGGTAATTTTCTATAATTCCGTTATGTACAACTGCGAACGATTGGTTTTTATTGGTGTGTGGGTGGGCATTACGCTCTAAAGGCTTTCCGTGAGTAGCCCATCTTGTATGACCAATGCCTAGTGTACTTTTGTTTTTACTTAATGCTTTTCTTAAAGCATCTACTCTGCCGACAACTTTTGTAGTCAATAATTTATTGTTTATACTGACGCATACTCCAGCTGAATCATAGCCGCGATATTCAAGAGCTTCTAGCCCGTTTAGCAAGTATTCATCAGCCTGGTTAGATCCTATATAGCCAACTATTCCACACATATTTTTCTCCTTCCGGCTAAATCTTTTTAAACATTTCCCACTGCTTTCTTGCTCTATCAAGATGGTTTGAGGCGCGATCAGGGAACTGGTTATAATCCCATGTAAAATTAGTAGCTTTAACAATGTCTACTAAATATCTGGAAGCTAGTTCTAAAGAAATAAGTTTAGTGGCAGCCCGTGCCTTATCTGTAAAATCATCAATATTGTCTTCAGGCGATGTGGTTTCATGGTAGGCGGCAGCAGTATAGCGTATGGCGTTTTGTGCTTCATTTGAAGTGCACGCTTCGACTTTAATAATTGAGCGCAGTACATCGCCAATATCTAGCCAGGTAGTACCCCTCATTACTGTGTCAAAGTCTATAAAAGTAAAAGGCAGTTTCTTTCTGAATAAAATGTTAGCTATTTTTGGATCACCATGAATGAGCTGCTCAGAGCTATGAGGCATGTCATCTAGATGCTCGCGTGCTAATACTATTTCTTCAGCGAGTGATTTGCCCTCATCAATCGGAAGCTCTTCCTGAATGCTGGCCAACTCCCCTATGTGATAGTCGGTATCGTGAAAATTTGGTATTTGATATTTCGGGGAGTACTCAAGGGAACTCATAGAAATATGCCAGTTCGCAAGTAATCTTCCAATATTTCGTAATGATTCGTCACAAGATAAAACTGGCCTACCTTCGTCGCATTCTATATACGTCATGCTGCGCCATATATTCTTATTGGAGTCTGTAAAATAGCTCTGACCGCTAGAAGTCGGATTTATTTCCGGTGCTTCCCATCCTTCTTTTATAAGATGGTCAGTATATGCATCAAAATCTTGAAACGATTCTGCAGGTGTATCTGGATCCAGGCGCTGAAGTACTAGCTTAGTGTCGGGAGTAGAAGCTAAGTAAGTTAAGTTTACGATGCCGCCACCTAAAGGCCTGATCCGGTGCGGTAATATTTCGTAGGCTTCCATAACTTCAGTCGGAATTGGGTCCGTAGTATCAGGTGTGGCTTCAGTTGAATTTAATGTAATTGTCGTGCTCATGTAGGCTGGTATTTTGCCGATTCATATAAACTTTGTAAATAAAAAATGGCAGGTAAAAATTGACAATTATATAGATAACATATAATGTTCATGTTGTGAAAAATGACAATATGACCATCCAGAAACTTCTAAAAGAAATAGGCTTTTCACCTGTTGAAGCTGAAGTATATTGGGCGTTATTAAACCTTGATAGGGTGTCTATTCGTAAAGTGGCTGAGTTTAGTGGCATTAATAGAGGATCTGTATATGATGCTATCAAAAAGCTGGTTATTGCCGGCCTTGCCAATACTCGCCGCAATGGGGAGCGAGAGTATTATTCTGCTGAAAGTCCGGAAAAAATATATGATTTAATACGCGATCGCCGCAAAGAACTTTTAATGGCTCAATCTTTAGCTCAAGAATATATTCCTCAGTTCTTGGCTAAAAAGGTGCAACCCCAAGGTAAGCCGTTAGTTCGCTATTTTGAAGATGATGAAGGAATCGTAAGTATACTTAAGGACGTACTGCAGACCTGCTCTAAGTTAGAGGATCCCATATATTACGTATACTCTTCACGCCCACTTAGAAAGTATCTATACCGAAAGTTTCCTGAATTCACTAAACGAAGAATTGCTGAAGGAATTAGCATTAAAGCAATTGCTATTGGCGAAGGTGGCGATACCGAAAGTTTAAGCCAGCGAAAATGGTTGCCAGAACCTAAAAGTAAAGCTTCAAGCTACACTATAATTTACGGTAATAAGGTAGCTAATATTTCTATATCCAGCGATGAAACTCCCTACGGTGTAGTTGTAGAAGATAAAAGTGTTTCAGTGATGCAACAATTAATATTTGATCAACTCTGGTCAGCACTATAAAACACT
Organism: uncultured Candidatus Saccharibacteria bacterium; assembly: GCA_964529785.1. Classification (GTDB taxonomy): domain Bacteria; phylum Patescibacteriota; class Saccharimonadia; order Saccharimonadales; family JACDBH01; genus JAGQMT01. Next base: position 1,384 of record CAZHAQ010000034.1, on the reverse strand, counting down.
AAATTATCAAGCATTTAATTATTTTTTGTAAATCTGTTAGCATTAACTCATGAAGAAACTTATCGCTTTTGATTTGGATGGGACTTTAGCTCCCAGCAAATCTCATTTTGACCCAAGAATGGTAAATCTGTTTGACAGGCTGCTTGAAAAATATGAAGTCTGTGTAATCTCAGGCGGTAAATATGAGCTATTCCAAAGGCAGTTTTTAACACAGATTACTAAAGAACCTCATAATCTAGCTAGACTTCACTTGATGCCTACAAGTGGTACAAGGTATTACCGCTTCATAAAAGGCGAGTGGAAGCTTCAGTACGCTGAAGATTTTACGCCAGAGCAAAAGAAAAAGATCATCAAAGCCTTAGAAGAGGGGTTAGAAGAATCAGGCTATAAGACAGACAAGACTTATGGTGAGACTATCGAGGACAGAGACAGCCAGATTACGCTTTCTATTTTAGGACAGGATATAGTTGCGGAGCTTGGTGAAGAGGGGGTGAGGATCAAGGAAGAATGGGATCCAGACGGTACCAAAAAACTGAAAATTAGAGATATTGTTGCACCTAAGATTCCAGAGTTTAATGTGAGAGCTGCAGGAGCAACGTCAATAGACGTTACATTACCGGGCGTAGACAAGGCTTATGGCATGAATAAGCTGATGGATGCAACTGGCATTAAAAAAGAAGAAATACTATTCATGGGAGATAAAATTATTCCAGGCGGTAACGACTATGCCGTGGAGGAGATGGGTATAGACTGCATTTCGGTCCGCAGCTGGGAAGATACTGCCTATGCAATCGAAGGGGTTGTGAGCGTTTCTTGAAGAGGGTAATTGTAAGCGGCTTTTTTAATCCGCTACATGGCGGACATTTAGACATGCTGGAGGCGGCCGACAACATGGGCGAATACTTAATTGTTATTGTTAATAATGACGTTCAGCAAGTTCTCAAAAAAGGTAAAGTAATACTTGATGAGCGAAACAGACTGAGGCTTATGAAGTCTTTACGATGTGTAGATGAGGCTATATTAGCCCTTGATAATGATCCTACTGTCATTGCTTCTTTGGAAGAAGTTGCTAGGAGGTACCCTAAAGATAAATTAGTTTTTGCAAATGGAGGTGATAGAGATTCGGATAAAGTAACTCCTGAATCGGCAATCTGTAAGGATTTGGGCATAGAGATGGTTTATGGAGTTGGGGGGACGAATAAAGCCGACTCCTCTACCAGAATAAACCAGGCATTAGGCCACAAAAAGTAGGTATATTAATATATTTGTATAGATAAATATTGCGTTGATGTTTTATAATTAATAACAATAGCTTAATAATCTTTTAGAGGTTGCGAACTATGAATAAACTCATCACCAGCCTTCCAGTAAAGCAGTTAAGACG
>CAZHAQ010000033.1:0-5470 GCA_964529785.1 uncultured Candidatus Saccharibacteria bacterium | reverse complement strand
GGCGGGTGTAGCTCAGTTGGTTAGAGCGTCTGTTTGTGGCACAGAAGGCCGTGGGTTCAAATCCCATCACTCGCCCCATAAATAAAAGCCATTTAGACATCACTAAGGTGTCTTTTTTATTTTTTTACAGGCTATTGTTACTAGCTAGTTACCGCTAAAAGCGACAATATAAACAGAATTAGGCTAATCACTAAAAATATTAATTCTGCTTTGGCGAGTGAAGTTTTCATTATTTTAGTCATACTCAAATTCAAATAGCTGTGTAATGGTGCCGAAAGAACAAATAGATACGGACTTATAACTAGCATCATACTAAAAGCTAAATGCAGCGCATTAGCTGATAGTCTCTCCACTATTCCCCAATACGGGGCGTTAGGCTGCATTGTCTTATCCATACCCATAGATTTAATCAGTTTTTTAGCTTCCATGGATTTCTTATCTGTCTTGGAGGCTAATACCCCCATTCCAGCACCTTGAACAAGGGCGTAGATAATCTCAATTGCCGCCCACCCAATTCCAATCATGTATCCATTTTCTATAGTCAAGCCTATAACTACTAAGATAATTAACCGCGTAGCTTCTTCTAGCGGACCGGAAGAAAGGATTATACATGTGCGGGATTTTTCCTGAGGTGGCTTGCCTGCAAGCAGCATAACTGGAAGCCTTAGCAGTAGCGCCAGCCACCATCCTGCCGCTCCAAGTAGTATAAGCTTTAAATCCAGGGGAATATCTAATTTACGTGCTATTAGCAAAAATGGCACTATAGTCAAAATAGTAAAAGGTAGTGCAACTATAAGGCTTTTAATGTATGAAGATTTTCTCATTGCTAAGAGAATAGTCTAGTTAATTAGATAAATTAAAAAATTAATTAATTATTCTCTCTAGTATATTGCCGGCTCCATAGGATATAATCGCGGCTGCCAGACCCAAGCCTAGAGATTCTAATATAGCTTGGCGCTTTTTAATTTTAGTTATGCGTGCCCTTAGAAGGCCAATCAGTCCAAATGCAGTCAATGTCAGAACTACTGCATAGCGAAGCATTGTATCGTTATCCATGCCTAGACTGAAAATAAAGTCTACTGTGTACACGGATAGAGGTACTAATCCAATAAGGATAAATGAAATAAAGGTAGCGATTGAAGCCTGAAGCGGAGAATCATGATCTTCTTTTTTGCTATCTCCCTTGTGAACAGAAAGATCCTGATCGCTTTTTTCACTCAAGTATGAGCCAACTGCCATAGAAAAGCCATCAGCTAAAACATTAGCAAAACCGAGTATCAAAATAACACGGACTCCCAAATTGGCACCAGCAGCTCCAGTAACTACTGCAAACGTAGTTACAGCGCCATCCATTCCCCCATAAACAAACTCACGTAAATTGTTTTCAATTTTCTTTAGCATGTCTCAATTATACCAAAAATTGCAACGCTATAACAGACTTAAGACCCCGAGCACCGCAAGCGGCAAGGCAAGATTATCCAGACCAAAAACTGCCAGATTTTCAATGCAAACAAGCATTAGCGGCAACATGATTAACACTGGCCACATTTGAATCGGATCGGCAAAATAACTGCTGGCAACCATGCCAAAAGTCAGGATGACAGCTGAAGTAATTAAAAATACCGCACTACCCAGAATTGTCTTAGGCTGGGTGAATAAATAGTACTTGCCGTGCTTTACCCCATAAGTAACTCCAGCTATCGCAGCTAGGCCGTCAGCCAAGCTTACTTGAAGTATGGCGACAGTAAACAGCCAGGGTTCGGGCTGAAAAAGAGCCACGATAAAAACGCCAACACCAAATAACACATCACCCCAACTTTTTCTTCTGACCGAATGAATAGCGTGAAAAAAGTCTACATAACGATTAATAACGTTAGCTATCACAAATCCAATAGCCAGTATCATAATCCAATTGTAGCTAACCCATAGAGGCAAAAACGCAATAAAAGTGCCACAGCATATGTGCACGAATTTCCTGGCAAGCTCGTCGCGAAGGCGAGCTTTTCTCCAGGCTATTTCTGAAACAATTAGGATTGCAGCAATACCTGCCGCCGCTAGTATAGCGTTAAGCATGACTTTTATTATACTGCTTTGATGCCGTCCTTCATAATGGATTTAGGCGGCTTCTTGAAGCTCAGAATTAAGTTCAGGCTGCAGGTCAGCAATCATATTATCTGCAATCATATTATAAACTCGCCGCTGGCTTTCGGCCCGCAAGGAGCCGGTAACTGCCAAGCCTAATGCAGCAGCACTAAGCGTCTGCCGATAATATTGATTATCAAAATCGCTTGCTGCCACTGCCAAAATAATAGCCGAAAACTTCTCTGCCATTGATTCTTTGCCTTCAATTGTAGGCGCAATTTTCAGTGATTTGCCGGCTATGGCTTTATATTCTTTATTTTTACCAATAGCCCAAGCAGCTTTATAACCCTCATGCCCAAGCGCAGTAGCGATCGCAGCCCGACCAAGAACTGGCATTCTGGGGGCTATAAGGCCGGCACTGCCAACCGTTATAATAGCAGCCGTATCAGCAATCGGATCCCATTCAGCTCCAATTTCTGAAGAGCCTAACCATGAGCCAGGAAAGTACTTATCTCCTAATCTAGCTTCGGTACCTTCAGCATCAGAAATTGCCATTACTGCCACCCAGGGAGTAACACCCTTTTCGCCTGTAATTAGTTTATGAGCGGCTTTACCGGCTATTAGCGGCCTTGATAATGTCATGCCGTTAGCAACAGTCAACTTTCTATCGGAGAGCTCCTGGTCTCCTGAAGTTATCTCCATACTTTTGCTGACAAGCGGTCTAAATAGTCCCATGATCAAAGATTATTACATCACAAAACATATTTTATGTATATGTTTAAATTATAAAAACCCGTTAACAGGCCGAGTATTTTAAGCCGCCAACAGACGATACTGCTTTTGATAATAAAAAGATTAAGCTGCAAGCGACAGGAGATAAGAGACCTTCCATGGTCATCAAAATCTCCTGCCGCAAGCAGCATCCCGCGATTACGCCCTCCTGTTCCTTCTTGTGTTCATCTTGACGATGAAGCTGGGGATGGCTACCAGCACAACGCTCAGCGCCGCGATGATCCAGACCGGAGTCCAGTACGAAGGTTCCGGATCAGCGTTAGCTGCCCAGATCCAGACGCCGACACTGAGGACGATGTCCAGTGCCAGGAGTAGTTTCAGCACTCGATTGCTCACTTGCAGATCCTTCCATCCGTGCCCTTGTCGCCCGTGTCCCAGGTGCCGATGCTGATCACTGTAACCGGCGGGTTGCCCGGGGGAAATGTGACTGGAGTCGGCTTCGTGGTCTTCACCTCAAAGCACCTGCCCGACCTTACGGCGTAGGCAAGCTGATCTTGAATCTGCTTCATGCGTGCGGCAAACAACACGCCACACACCGCGCTGAAGGGTTTCAGCGGCGGAGCCAGAGAACAAAGGACCTTGCCGGCTGTGGTTGCGCCAGCGGCAGCCCCTGCCCCCTTGAGTGCATCATGAAGCTTGACAGTCTGCGAGTAGCTCACGTAGAGCGTACAGGTGACTGCGATGAGTGGACAGCTGTACCAGCTGCCCGAGCGCGCCTGAGCTGCGCTCACGTAGAGCACTGCCGGCTGCTGCACTTCCACGGCAGCCACCATGTCGGACTGAACCGACTTGATGTTGCCAGCGGCCGAAACAGCAGCTCCAGCAGTACCACTGCCAGCCACCAAGGCAAGAATCAGCGTGAAACCGCCGATGAACCCCAGTAGCGTTCCTTGAACTTTCCGTGTCATGTTCTGATTCCCATCCGTAGAAATCGTCTTGCTACAACAAAACTTCAGTTCTTAGCTAGCTATATGACTACCTCCCTGTAATCGCGAGTTTTAAAAGTACGAAACCAATTGGTCCGTGATTTATTCTTGCTTATTTTTTGTTTTTTGTCAATATTATTTCATTATAAGCTTTAGCGTTAATAATTAAAGTTTATTTGTAGACAATACTATTTTAAACGACCTAAAAAACTCTATGCTTAGAGGATATTAATAAAAGTCGGGTCGAGCATACCCTAAACGGACTACTCAATAGTTTACTGGAAGACTATTCCAATGATGTTGTCATCCTTAATAAACTCAGAATTACTTGTAATACCAAACCTAATGGCGAAGTTCTTTGGGGCGCCAATTGCTGCCTCTGTCGTAATAATTTGTGTGGCTCAAAAAAGTAATAAAAATCGTAAATAAGTAGTCGTTGAGTAAAAGTTTGCATGTCCATGCTAGTACAAACGACTTACCTAATAGAAGGTTCGTATAGAACTTATTGTTCTCATTTAATTTAGCCAGGACAAGAGAGATTTAGAGCCCTCTATTTCAATCAGATAAGTATTGAGACTATGCTGGATTAATTTTATATTTTCCAGAAACTGTACTACCTGCAGTAAAATGAAACATAAGGAGAGTATGATTAAGAATAATCAAAAAGGATTTAGTGCAGTCGAAGTTCTAATAATTTTGGCTGTAATTGGATTAATAGGTTTTATTGGCTGGTTTGTGTATCAAAAACAAAATACAGATAAAGAAAATCCTAACCAGCAGATAACAAAAAACCAAACGATTACGGAAATAGTTGCAAGTATTAATGAAAAGGTTGGACAAGAAGTTTCTACAGCTAGGGCTACTGGCGCAGAAGAGGGTAATTATAACGGCTATATAAGCTATAAAGTGGCCGGTTATGATTACTTCAGTACGGTAGAGACTAAAGTATTAGCAAACTATACCCCTAAAGATCCAGCGGAATTTGAAACCGAGGACCAAGAAGCTGATGCACGCAAGGAAAACGAACAAACACTAGGTCCAGTGAGGACCATAATACAAGATGCATTACAAGAAAATGGATTTAGGAAAGTAGCTAACTACCCCACTAAGGAAATTATTGGTGATGGAGAAATGTATGAACGGGCAGATGATGTTTGTGCTGTAAACATAAACTGGCTTGCTGCAGGCATAGGTTGCGCCACCAAAGAAGAGCTTACCAATGTTGCTAAAGAAGTTAAGCCTTATGTTGAAGCGTTCAGAGCTGCCAATAACGAAGAACCTACAGGAACTGCCTTTGGGCTACTGCATACAGGTACTGGTTCCACTGACAATGATAAGTTTGCAATTTTATCTACTGGTATTGCTGGAGCATATTTCTACCAGCAAGGCGGCAAATGGGTTTACTTTACGAGCTCACAAGAAGGCATAGGTTGCCCCGACATTGTGAGTAATTCGCTGGCTGCAAAAGCATTTTCTAAAGTGTGTCGTGAGCCTGGTGAAGGTCTGTAGTAAACCTAACGCAAACTAAGACTCTTACTTAAGTAAAGTAGCATTCTTCTGAGGCATAGCTGAATGAAGCTGTGGCAACATTCTTTTTGAAGCTTATTGAAATAGCCAAAAGCTTTAATAAAACAGTGGTACAGCATTACCTATAAACTAAAAGAACCCTT
>CAZHAQ010000032.1:3174-5801 GCA_964529785.1 uncultured Candidatus Saccharibacteria bacterium | reverse complement strand
AGATGTTAAGGATATTTCTGGGGGTTGTAAATCAAGTCGCGGTGAAAAATGCGGACCGGTTGCCGCTTATGGATCATTAATATTTAGTAAATTGGGCCTACAGGATCTAGATGACAGGTCTCCTATATCGGGAACATTTAAGTTTAACCGGATACCGCAGGGCAATCCGCCGCTAAGCGTACGAGCAGAATGGCTAGATTTAGAGGTGCCGGTTCGTCATCCAGAAAGAATCAGGGAAGGATTTGTGCCGGTAGGTTCTGACGATGTTGAATTAAGCTTGCTTACTCAAGGTAAGCTTGACGCGGCTTCATGGTTTATTAGGCTGGCTTTAAGTAATGGTCCCTACACGGCAACATTTAGCACTAAAGAAGGCGAGTATACGAGTACCGATCCTATTTCCAGTATCGACTTCTACGGACAAGCGTTAGCTCCTGAAATAAGAGAAAGAATTGAAGAAAGTTAAAAATTTATTAACAACACTCATAAGTATTATTAAGTACAGAATTACCCTGTTTGCTAGGTATTACGTTTATTAGCCGGCGAAGAAAAAAGTATTTAAACTACTATATTCTGATGTCTTAGCGCATCATCTAAGGCTTCAATATTGGCTTGTTCCCCAGCTTCACGTTTAATGCCCGCCCGCCTTATCTGCCTATTAGCGGTACCGGCAATTAATACCCCTGTCGGTAAGCCTCCTAATGTGATGGCCAGTGTAATTTCATCTAGTGATCTAAGCGCTTCGCTTTTAGTCTCAGCAGGGCGTTCGGCGGCAGGGCTATCTGGCACGGCCATAACCTTTACAACTACATTGGCCATATTTATCATTGCTACGCCGCCTAAAATCCCAAGTCCAAACTTTCTAAGCTCCGTCCTTGCCCGAGAAGTCTTAACTTCTTTTTCCTCGGCTGCCTCAAACTCACCAGCGGGTTGACGTATAAATATACTGATTATTTTTTCTGAAGCAGGATCATAGCGCGTACCAAGCTGGCTAATATGACTATCTCGCTTACTCACTAAAACTGTATCAATGCATCTAAGTGTACCGTCTACTTCAACTGCTCCAACTGGCAATTCTGATCCTTCGTGCTGCTTAATATAAAAAGGCAATACATTAGCAAGTCCCACACTTAATCCGGGAATCTCAATTGTATCTAGACCCTCGGGTGTACTGGCGATCTGTACGGCAGCGGCATTGAGATTAAGTAAATCTTCCGTGTTGAAATCAGCTGAATCAAAGCGATCTAATAGGTAGCTTGGTTTTTCCTGGCTGCTTGCGGGACTGGTCAATTTCATTCTCCTAAGGGTTTAATCTTGACTAACTACAGTTTAAGTATAATACTCATCGCTCCGGACCCGGTAGTAGTAAAGGTATTATTACCATTCTATTTACAACTCTAACTTAACTATTGTTCAATTAAGTTTTAATAAAAGTTGCAAGTATTAACGAGGTGCCCATTATCCTTAAGCCCTGAAACAAACCTAAGCCTGAGCTATATCTCTTAATGAATGATGAGATAAGTTCCAGCATCGCAAAAGTGAAATAGAAAAAATTATAGATAAAAGTTAAAAATATTTTAATTGCACTTAAGGTATAGTATTAAGTACGTATATGGTCTTATTTTGCTGAATATACCTAGGTTATAGATAAAAGGAAGGTGTAAGTAGTATATGAATGAAATATTTTGTCCGCACTGTAAAAAGGCATTTAAAATTGATGAGGTTGGTTATGCGGACATATTAAAACAGGTACGCAACCAGGAATTTGACCAGGAGCTGCATAAGCGGCTGGAACTTGCTGAAAAAGAAAAGGAAAATGCCGTTAAGCTTGCAGAGGCTAGAACTAAAAACGAGCTACAAGCTGACATATCTAAAACCGAAACGGAACTGGCTAAACTCAAAGCTGAAAATAATTCTTTAATTTCTGAACTTAAAGCTGAGAAGGACTCAGAGATTGCCCGTCTACAGGCCAAGCTGGAAGCAGCCGAAACAGATAAAAAGCTGGCCGTAAATGAAGCATTATCTAAAGTAGAAAAAGAGCGCGACGAGCTATCAAACAAACTGGCAAATAAAGAAACCGAACAGAAGTTAATGGAGTCATCGCTTAAAGATAAGTATTTATCAGAACTTAAGTCCAAAGATGAAATGATAGCCTACTATAAAGACCTAAAGGCTAAGCTTAGCACTAAAATGGTCGGTGAAACTCTGGAGCAACACTGTGAGACTGAATTTGAAAAACTAAGAGCTACTGCTTTTCAAAGAGCCTCGTTTGCTAAAGATAACGACGCCAGCAGCGGCAGCAAGGGCGACTACATCTATAGAGAAACGGATGATAGCGGTACTGAAATAATCAGTATTATGTTTGAAATGAAGAATGAAAATGATGAAACTTTTACCAAGAAAAAGAACGACGACTTTCTTAAAGAGCTGGATAAAGACAGGAAAGAGAAGAAGTGCGAATATGCGGTACTGGTTAGTCTTCTTGAGTCAGAAAGTGAATTATATAACAGCGGGATAGTAGATAAATCACATCAATACGAAAAAATGTACGTTATTCGTCCGCAGTTCTTTATACCTATTATTACTATTTTAAGGAATGCAGCTATGAATTCCCTAAAATATAAATCAGA
>CAZHAQ010000032.1:0-3074 GCA_964529785.1 uncultured Candidatus Saccharibacteria bacterium | reverse complement strand
TAACACGCGGCAATCCAACTATGAAAGCTAAATTTGAAGAATTATAGCAAACCATATGCAGCATTAAAGGCAACGTCATGTAAGGTTGGCTGAGTCTAAGATTAATACAGATAATAAGATCCGTTACCAATTACGAAAAGTTATTACCATTAGACAGTTAAAATATTAGTTAAACACAACTAAAACTAAATTTTGATTTTTTTAATAAAAAAGTATATTGCCAGCAATAGTATAACCATAAGGATAAATAAAAAATGGCAAGAACAAGTAAGGCTAAGAAAAAAACCTACAGTAAAAAGTAATAGAAAAAATAAAGCCATTCTTAGTAAAATTAATTTTAAATCGACTAGAACGCAGTTGCTGTTAGTATTGTTAAGCTTTGCCCTCATCGGTGGTGGGGTTATGGCCTATAGGAGTTTTGCTGCAATTGAAAGTTATGCTGTAAAATCATATAAATCTAGCGATTTTAAATGTTCAGCTGGTAACTGTAGCGCATCAAAAGATCAGCAAAAAAACAGTGTAGACGCTATGCGCTTAGCAGGCAAAGGTCGCCCAGACGGAAGCGCTACCTTTGCATCAATGACTACGAAAACAGGCTACCCATTTGCAAAAGGTACGGAATATAAAATATGTGCCACTGCTAGGGGGACTGGAAATATAAATATTTTTATAAATCCGGGTAGTAACTATGCGGTATACGATCACGCGAATACGCCTGAACCTATCCGTGATTTAAAAGCCGATGGCTATAATGTCACTTGTCAAAGATATAAAATCAAGCCAAATCACGGGGGCAATTACAACATTCAGATCAGCCATAGCCCACAAAGGGGGAATGCATCCTCACATGCATTTGTAAGTCAAATTACTGTCGAGCGTTACACGCAGCCCACTGGTAAGTAATCATTAACATAAGTCTATAAATTTATTTGCAATTTACTGTTTTTTCTGATATAATAATATCATGTCTGAAGTGAGGGATTTTCTAGATGAGAACGAGCGCTTACGTGATAAGATCACCTGTTTTGATCCTGAGTTAAGTGTAAAGTATACGATCTTTACACTAGATATTGATGGCGAAGAAGCTGAAGATGATGTCATCCTTGAGATTAAACAAAACACTGAGCCTTGCATACTGATAGGCGGCAGCGAACTTGAGATTCGAACACTTAGTGGGTTAGGGCGTATTTCTGTTCTAGATCTTACGTCTGGTGCAAAAAAAGTCCTAGGTCTAGAACCCGGAGTTGAGGTTGAAATTCCTAGCAACAACACGCTTTACTGGTATGAGAACCTTGGGCCAGAGCCACTCCTAGTAAGAGATCATAGCGATAATTTTGATTATGAAAATGAACCAACCCTAAAAAAAGTAGTTGAAGCTTTTATTAATTTCAACCGATCTTTATAAAAACTATATAAAGCATTCTAAAGCAACCACATATTCATACACTAAGATTTCTATTTTTTAGTATTTTTTCGTTTAAGATTACTAGAAAGAATATAGCCAACTATAATCAGGGTCACTACTACTCCAGTAGTAACAGCTGACTGAAAATTCCGCTCATTCTTATCTAATATACTCTTGTAAGTTTTAAAATCTTTTGAAGAGGTTTCTACAGTTGAGCTATAATCACATGTTACGCGGTAAACTGTATTTTTTTCTGAATCATGTCTATCGAGTAAGAATAAATATTCACCACCTGATTTTACTTGATAAAACTCCCAATTAGTCGCCAATTTTACGTTTACATCATTAGGTAAACGGCCTTTATATTTCTTTGATATTTGTACTACAGCTGGATCAACACCTTTTCCTGACTCGCCATTTAAAACCTTGCCAACAAAAATATACTTGCTGGACTCTATTTTCTCCCTTGGATCTATGAAATCACTAGCACAAGTTAGTCCTAGAATCTTGCTTGGCAACAATAAGCTAATAAACAGAAACGCACTGACGCTAAACGTGATATTTATAAATTTAAAAATTATAGATTTATGCATTTTAATTTATTTAAAGTATAACACTAAGAAAAAAATTAACCTGCTTAGCTTACTGCAGGCTAAGCTCGTTGCCTGTGATTAACAATGAGTTAAGATAAGACTAATATGAGTGAAAAAATTCAGGATCGTATTGTCGGAGTTGCTCAAGGTTTAGCAATAGGGGATCTAATGGATTCACCGCAACAAGAGATGCTATAGTTTAGATATGAAAACAGAGTTTGAAGCCAAATTTATTAATGTTGATTCGAGCTTTATTCGTAAGCAACTTGAAAAAAATGGCGCTAAACAGACGCAAAAAATGCGAACAATGAGGCGTGCAATTATAGACAACCCTGCTATGAAGCAGAAAAATGCATTCCTTCGAGTGCGCGATGAGGGCAATAAGGTTACACTTACTTACAAACAATTTAATGATTTATCGGTTGATGGTGCGAAAGAATATGAAATTGTTGTTAGTGATTTTAACGCTACTGTTGAATTACTAAAGTCAGCGGGGCTGCCGTATAGATCGTTTCAAGAATCTAAACGTGAAACCTGGAAACTTGGAGACGCAGAAATTGTTCTTGACGAATGGCCATGGCTTAAACCATATGTAGAAATTGAAGGCAATAGTGAAGCTCATGTTCGCGATATATCAGAACAGTTAGGTTTTGACTGGGATAATGCTATATTCGGTGACGTCATGGCAGTGTACAGAGCTCAATATACGCACTTAACGGATGAAGATACGGTTGGCAATATACACGAGGTAAAATTTGGAGATCCTTTACCAGAGTTACTTAAGAAATAAGTGATTTTGATAGATTACAAAGGAAAGTTAAATTAAAGCGAGCCTAAAACAAAGTGGTACCTATTGCTGGTTCGAATCCAGCCCTCGGAGCCAATTTGAACTTTGAGAATGTGCCAAGAGCCTGTCGAAGGGCGATAACAGATTGAAATGTAGCTTTTTGTTGTCTAATTCAAGGTTCGAAAGTACAAGTGATAAGATTTTGCTTTTTAGCTCAGGTTTCGAACTTCTAAAGAGTTTGCCTGCTATTCGAGTAAGATCTAACAGATAGGAGCTAGTTACAACGAAG
>CAZHAQ010000031.1:3315-6928 GCA_964529785.1 uncultured Candidatus Saccharibacteria bacterium | reverse complement strand
TTATTCTACGAGTTTCCCCGTTCTGGTCACGAACCTTACAACTCATGGCCATAATCAAAAAACCCTGTAACCGTTTGGCTACAGGGCTAAAGTTTCATAAATGGTGCGGGTGAAGAGACTCTAACTCTCGACCTCTTCCTTGGCAAGGAAGCACTCTAAACAACTGAGCTACACCCGCATAACAGATTGAGATTATACATAATACGGTTGTACTATACAAGACCTATAAAGTTTATTGGCTGTAGGTAACAGAGGTGATACAATATCTAAATGAAAACTTGCACAATGTGCGGTACATTAAAAAATGAAAGTCTCTTCTATATGAAAGACCGTAAAAAGAATAAATTGCACTCACACTGCAAGGCTTGTTATAGCGAAAAAAAGAAAATTATTTGCAAAAGCACATTACGAGAAGTATGGTGACGCTTATCGTGAAAGGGCTAGATCTAGAAAGCACAAAATCAAGACTATTCGTCGCAAGCAAATGTCAGAGTATATGAAGGATAAATCATGTGAAAATTGCAGGAACGATGATATTAGGGTCTTAGAATTTGACCACATAGACAATAAAACTAAAAAATTTAGCATCTCTAGGGCGCTTAATGATTGTTATTCATGGGAAGAAATAATGAATGAAATAAAAAAATGTAGGATATTATGTGCAAACTGTCATAGAATAAGAACTGCCGAACAATTTGGATGGAAGAAATGGCACCTTGGCGGAGTGGTTACGCAGAGCTCTGCAAAAGCTCGTACACCGGTTCAAATCCGGTAGGTGCCTCCATGATAAAAGTATGCGAGAGTGGTGGAATTGGTATACACGACAGACTTAAAATCTGTTGCCTGAATAGGGCTTGCGGGTTCGAGTCCCGCCTCTCGCACCAAATTAGGATTTAGAGCACAATATGTGCTCTTTTTATTTTGTAGTTGAAAAGTCAACAGGATAGGAATATTTTATAATTAGCAGCAATGTTGCATATATCATTTCAACTAGGAGAAATCCAATGGCAGTCAAGCAAATAAAATATCCGGCAAGATTAAATATAGATTATCCTCGAAAGCTGGATAGGTTCACTTCTTTTTTCAGAATTTTATGGAGTATTCCAATTTTAATTTTATTCTCAGCGCTTACTACCTATGGCGGAGATACAGTTGTTACTGAAGCTGGTCAGGAAATAAGCACTGGTGGTGGAAGTATAATGGCAGGTTTGTTTGTAGCTACTGCACTAATGATTGTGTTTCGTCAAAAGTATCCAAGATGGTGGTTTGACTTTGCCCTAGAGCTTAGTCGCTTTAGTGCGCGTGTTGGTGCATACTTCTTTTTATTAACAGACAAGTACCCATCTACTACGGACAATCAATCAGTTAATTTAGATCTTGACTATCCTAATGTACAGAATAAACTTAACCGCTGGCTACCACTTGTTAAATGGCTGCTTGCTATTCCACACTATTTAGTATTGGTATTTCTCATGTTGGCAGCTTTGGGGGCAACCATCATAGCCTGGTTTGCAATAATATTCACAGAAAAGTATCCACAAGGACTTTTTGATTTTGTAGTTGGTGTAGGTAGATGGTCTCTAAGAGTAGAGGCATATGCTTTCTTATTAATTACTGATGAGTATCCACCATTTAGTCTGAAATAAATAAGATAATTATTTCAGACGCTTATTCTCTAGTGATACAATATATATAGATAAAACTTAAAGGAGTAATAAAGCTTATCATGATTTGGTTAATTATTGGCGCAGTTATCATCGTATTAGCCATTGTTTTTGCCGCAATGTACAACGGTCTTATAAGATTAAACATTCGGGCTGACGAGGCTTGGAGCGATATAACAGTTCAGATGAAGCGTCGCTTGGATCTAATCCCTAATCTAATTGAAACCGTAAAAGGCTACGCTGCGCACGAGAAGGGTGTATTTGAAGAGGTTACTAAAGCTCGCACGGCAATTATGGATGCTCAAGGTCCAGCTGAAACTGGCAAAGCAGAAAACATGCTTGAGGGCGCGTTAAAGAGCATCTTTGCAGTTGCTGAAGCCTATCCTGACCTAAAAGCAAACGAAAACTTTAAAGAACTGCAAGCTGAACTTGTTGATACTGAAAATAAGATTCAGGCTTCACGACGTTTCTACAACGGAGTAGTGCGAGACTTTAATACAAAAAGGCGCGTTTTCCCGACAAATATATTTGCTGGCATGCTTGGTTTTAATAAAGACCGTGAATTCTTTGATGTTGAAGAAAGCGAACGCGACGCAGTCAATAAGCCGGTAGAAGTTAAATTCTAATAAGGGCTAACAATCAATTGACTAATAATTTAGCTGTAAGATTAAAGTACTTTTTATTAAATACAGAGGCTAGAAGCAATGTATAGTGCTATTGCTGCAAATAAAAGAAAAACTTATATAATCATGACTTTTTTTGTGGTTATTATTGTCGGGCTTGCCTGGCTTTATAGCCAGATTTTTGGCGGTGATGTACCAACTATCACCATTGGTGTGCTGATAGGTGCGCTAATCTATACGCTTATTAGCTATTTTAGCGCTTCAAAAATAGCGCTAGCGGTAAACGGCGCTAAAAAGATTGAGCAAAGTGATAACCCTAGGCTTTATAGAATAGTTGAGAACTTGGCGATAACTGAAGGTATGCCTATGCCAGACGTTTATATAATGCAGGATGCAGCACCTAATGCTTTTGCAACTGGTCGCGACCCTAATCACGCTTCAGTTTGTGCTACGACTGGTCTTCTGGAGATAATGGACGATAGCGAACTTCAAGGAGTTATGGCACACGAGCTTGGGCATATTAAGAACTATGACATAAGAGTTAATATGATAGCTTTTGCCATGGTTGCTGTTATCGGGCTTTTAGCAGACATCCTGCTTAGGATGACTTTCTTTAGTGGCGACAATAAAAATAACAATCAGATTGGAATCTTTTTAGGAATAGCTGGAGCAATTCTTGCGCCCCTAGCTGCAACATTAATCCAGTTAGCAATTTCTCGTCAGCGGGAGTATTTGGCCGATGCAACAGGGGTAATGTCTACTCGTTATCCGGAGGGTCTTGCAAGCGCCTTGGAGAAAATAGGGAAATATGGATCGGATCTAAAAAGCCATCAAAATTCCAGTACTGCTCATCTTTTTTTCGCAAATCCGCTAAAAGGTAAAAGTATAGCTAGCCTTTTTAGCACTCATCCGCCAGTCGAAAGCCGGGTTGAAAGAATCCGAGAAATGGGCACCAAATCTTAAGCTGTTTTGATTTTTAGCCTAGATAAGTAAGCATACTAAATAAACAGGTAAGACTTGATAACATACTGCTGGTGTACAATAACTAATTATGGCAACTAAACAACCTACAAAAAAAGCCGAAAAAAACAATTCTTCTAGAGTGCGAAAACTTGATTACAAAAGCAAGAAGAAGGTTGTAAAAACAAGCAAACCGATACCCGGAAGCTTCAGTATAATGAAGGCATCTTTAAAGCTTTTATGGAGCAGGAAAAGGCTGTTTTTAGGAATATTATTCGTCTACGCTTTAATGTATCTACTACTGGTTAAAGGTTTAGCGGCAAACTTTAAGCTAGGTGATACAAAGCAGGCATTGGAAGATTCTTT
>CAZHAQ010000031.1:0-3215 GCA_964529785.1 uncultured Candidatus Saccharibacteria bacterium | reverse complement strand
TTGTTGCCAGCGCTATTTGGCTTAACAGTTTATGGGATAATAGTCAGAAACGGTATCGCTGTGGGGTGGTTTGAGCAGCTGTTATGGCTGCTTGTATTGTTTATTCTGCTTGGGGCTTCAGTATTCTTTATAAGCTCATCTTTATTTGCCAGCTATATAGTGACCCTGCCAGGCTTAACGCCTCTTACTGCGTTAAGAAAAGCTAGAAGTTTAGTTAAATTCAGGCGATTTTTAATAATAAGGAAAGTCCTATTTTTACCGCTCGCTATTATGCTTTTTATGATAATTGTTTTTGTCCCGCTAGCTATATACTTAACCGTAGCAGCAGAAGTACTGTTTTTAATCTTTTCACTAAGCCTTCTGCTTGTTAGCCATACTTATTTTTACATATTATATAAGGCGTTAATTTAAAATGGATAATATTGCTAAAAGAGCTGAGGAACTTAAAAAGCTAATTAGCCAGTACAGCTTTGAGTATCATGTATTAGATAACCCAACCGTAAGCGATGCAATCTATGATGGGCTGTTCAATGAGCTCAAAGAAATTGAAAGAAAAAATCCTAATCTTATAACACCCGATAGTCCTACGCAGCGTGTTGGCTCGGAATTACTGGGTGGTTTCAAGAAAGTATCTCATTCTTCTAGGATGCTGAGCCTGAACGATGTTTTCAGTAGGCAGGATGTTGAGGCATGGGTTAAACGCATGGACAAGCTTCTGCCAGGTAGAAAACACGAATTTTTCGCTGATCTTAAAATGGACGGTCTTGGCTGCGCTTTAATTTACGAAGACGGCATCCTAGTTCAGGCAGCAACAAGGGGTGACAGCTATGTGGGGGAGGACGTGACTGCTAATGTTCGTACAATTGCCAATGTACCGCTATCGCTTAGAGAAGTGGAAGGCTATGATAAATTTTTAAAAGGCAAAACGGAAATCAGGGGCGAAATAATTTTATATAAAAAAGATTTCGCTGAGCTTAACAGTCAGCGCGAAAAAGAAGGCCTGCCTGTGTATGCTAACCCTAGAAACCTGGCAGCCGGTACTATTCGTCAGCTGGATCCAGCACTTGTGGCAAGCCGACCTTTAAGGTTTAGGGCCTACGACATGCTCAGAGAAGATCAAGATGAACTTAAGACTTGGAAACAAACCTATGAAACTATCAGTGTCTTAGGCGTTAAGACAAATAACCAGATCGCAGTATTTGATTCCTTGGACAAGGTTATGGAGTTTGTGGATCGCTGGGAGAAAGATAGGCATGATTTGCCATTTTTAACAGACGGACTAGTTATTAAGGTTAATGATAGAAAGCAGTACCGGGAACTAGGAGTAGTTGGCAAGAATCCGCGAGCTGCAGTTGCCTATAAGTACCCCGCTGAACAGGCGACTACGGTAATCAAAGATATCGTAATCAGTATCGGCCGTACCGGCGCAGCTACCCCAGTGGCAGTTTTTGATCCGGTAATAGTAGCCGGCACGACTGTCCAGCATGCTAGCCTCCATAATGCTGATGAAATAAAGCGTAAAGATATTAGGGTTGGCGATACGGTAGTTATATATAAGGCTGGCGATATTATTCCACAGGTAGAATCGGTGATTAAGGAGCTAAGGCCAAAGGATTCCAAGACTTTTGTTATGCTTAGCGAACTAGCCCGCCAGTATCCTGAGCTTGAATTTGAAAGACCTGAGAATGAGGCAGTCTATAGGGTAAAAGGAGCTAGCGGATCAATACTACTGAAGAAGAGTTTGGAGCACTTTGCATCAAAATCAGCGTTGGATATTGATGGTTTAGGAGAAAAGAACGTAATCGCATTAATTGACGCAGGGTATGTGAAAGATTTAGCGGATATATATTTAATAACTAAATCCGATCTTCTAAGATTGGAGCGATTTGCTGAAGTGTCAGCCGAAAAGCTAGTTAAAGCTATCCAGGATAAAAAACAAGTTCCACTTAACAGATTTTTGTATGGCTTAGGAATTAGGCACGTTGGCACTCAGACGGCAATTGATCTTGCGAACCACTTTAAGAATCTAGACAATATAGGGAGTGCAACCTACCAGCAACTCAAAGATGTAGATGGGATTGGTGAGGTTGTAGCTGAGTCTATCCTCGGCTGGTTCGTGGATGACGATAATCAAGCTTTGCTGGCAAAGTTTAGATCTCTGGGCGTCTGGCCGACAGATGCTCGCCCCAGCAGTGGCCCATTAAGCGGAAAGAGTTTCGCGATAACCGGGACGCTAACCTCAATGAGCCGCGACCATGCGGCTGAAAAAATAAGAGCTCTAGGTGGAACTTTTCAAACATCAGTGGCTAAAGGCACTACTTACTTAGTGATGGGTGAAAAGGCGGGTAGCTCAAAAGCTGAAAAAGCCAGGAAGCTGGGAACTGAAGTCATAAATGAGCAGCAGCTTCTAGATTTCATAGACAAGTAGCTTGAAATAATTTGTAGCTCAAGCTATATAAAAGTTATCTAATATGCGGTACAATTAAGACAAAGAGAGGGAACTACAGAACTGAATGATTGATCTGATTAATCCTGTTGCCAAGGAAGCTTTAAGCCAAAGTCTGGATAAATATTTTCTCAAATGGGATGAATATGTAGCTAGAATGGGTCTTTATAGTATTGCCGAGAAAATGCGCCCGGTGGCAGTAGGCTGGAAAGTTGGCTCAAGAGCCGAGTATCGCCGTGCTATGAGCGTGTTAGATAATTTTGCGGTCCAGATACATAGCGTAACTGTAGGTAAGCGAAAGATAGCAACTGTGGTTCTAACTGAACCTTTAGCTAGAGGGATCACTGTTATTAAGGTCATAGAAAGACGGGAAGGCTCTCGTGATGCGGTTGGCCTTGATCATGTAGACCTCTACCTGCCAATAGTTGATGGTATTGCTGAAATGCTAGAGCGCGGAGAGGCTAATTGGCGGCGGCAGGGAAATGATAAGTATAAGCGGCTAAGTGTAAGATTTGGCCCTGAATCGCTATATGAGGCAAAGATAATTGATCATACGGTACTTGAGATTGCGGCTGATGAGCTGGTTTATGCGAGCAAAAAGATTCTTAATCCGTCTGCTAGGGTTAAAAAGCCTAGCCACGATTAGTATTTAATTACTGTCTCTAATCTGTTATAATTCGCCAAGTATTAATGGGGCTATAGCTCAGTTGGCTAGAGCGCTTGTATGGCATACAAGAGGTCCGGGGTTCGAGTCCCCGTAGCTCCACCA
>CAZHAQ010000030.1:0-6954 GCA_964529785.1 uncultured Candidatus Saccharibacteria bacterium | reverse complement strand
CGGAAGCTTGGGTCAAGTTACATCAATCACTTTAATAGGTGTCCAAGAAATTTAAATACCTCTAAAGGTAGACGTTAGAAGGAAAATCTTGCTGGCTTGATGTAGGTGCTTCTGGGGGTGCTACGGAAGTTTTGCTTAATTGCTCCATGGCTTCTATTTCTTCAGGGCGGGCTAAGAAGTGCTTAAAGACTTTTTTTTCATGAGCTTCGGAAGAGCCAGCCTGCGAGGAGCTATTGACAGGAACAACTTCCTCGGCTGCAGTAAGTTCAAGACTGAGATTTATTAGCCCTCCCAACTTTCCGGACAAGGATTTAAGTAGCTCTACTCCTTTTGCCTTAAACTCTCCGATGTTTGCGCACAAGATATCTTCACTACGGGAAATATTTACATGTCCTGGTTGATCATCTGCTTTTGAGCCAAACCTTATAATTTCTGAAGGTAGTGGAAGATGAAGTGAGCCGGCTGAAGATCTAGGAATTTTTGCTATACAAGCTCCTATGTGCACAGGTACGATTAGCCCGCTGTCTTGCTTGCTTTCACGCATATGATTAATCTGGACTCTGTCGTATGCTACAAAGTAATGATGAGAATACATCTAAGGTTAACTCCTATAACTATGCATTATTATAAAATAGTAGAGAAGTATTGTAAATGAGACGCGCATAACTAAGGTTATGCTGAGGTTTTTACAGCAGGCAAAATTCTTAAATTATCGTAGAATGATACTGCCTGTAAATATAAAAACAATGGAGCAAAACATATGTCCACCTCTAATCCCGAAAATAATACTAAGCCCTATACACCCGACCAAGATATTCTTGCTGATAAAAAAGATTACGAGGAATATAAAGAAACTGATATTTTCGCTTGGGCTAATAATTTAGTCCAGTACGTTGATGAATTAAAAGTAAGCCTATATTTTTTTAATAAAAATTACACAGTTTATAGGGCAAAGCTGGGTGGAGCAGTGGAGCGACAAATGAGGCCGTTATTTATTGATGAAATCCTAGAGTATGTGCTGGGCGGCGTAGAAAAAGGGTTAATAGTCAGGGGATTTGAAGAGGCGGAAAAAGAAGAAAACGTGCTTCAAAAGACTAGGATTAAAAATGTAGATAAGTTGCTTGAAGTACTAAATTGGCTAAATCATGAAAGTCATAATATTGAAGTATTTAATGACGAAGATCATGATTTAAAACGTATTAAAGGTGTAATTGCAGTTTGCTCGCATAAAGATATGGAAAAGCCATTTTATATATTTAAGCAACTGCCATCTAGCCAGATAATGAAAGGCCATACCGCATGGACTTTGAAAGACGGTGTGTTTAAGCCATTTGATCAAATGACAGCCCTTAAGATTCCTGGAGAAAACCAGCTTCTAGCAGTCGGTCATGACTTATTCGTCTTTAGTCAGGCAAAACTAAAAGCTCTTTTTGGCTACGATGCTAAGGCGGCAAGTATAGCGGCTAAAAAGGTCGAAGAAATAGAGGCTAATTTTAAATTAAGCTATGCCGAAGGTGTGGGTCTCCAATCACTTATAAAAGGCAAGCCGGCGGCAATTAAAAAGCTTCAAAAGATTGAGCCAGCATTAGTTAAGCAAAAGGATCTCATTGATCACTCCGATGAGCTAGAGGTGGGGCTTATGACAGATGATGACGGTGCAATTATTCTTATGGATGATAAAGATGTAACTAAATTTGTAAATTTACTAAATGATGATTATATAGAGTCGCCTATGACTGGGCAGCGCTATGAAATCATTAAAAAGCGTCCGCTCAAGCCAGTAGAGGAAGAAGAGCTTTTGGCCAGAGAAGTGCTTTAGAACAAGAATATTGAAAAAAGTACCATATTATGCTATAATGTTATTGATCTAGGTTTCCCGCCCAGATTGCACCACCCATCAACGAGATTTCTCTAGTAGAAAGCAGAGAATTGCACTCCACAGAAGATTACAAGGCTCTTGGTTACCTGGAGCATCGCGAGCTCATTGAGCTCATGACAGCTTCAACTTCCACGCATCCGGATACGCTGCGCATGTGGCTGTCTGGACCGCTGAACAAGCTGCGAGGTCTCCTTATCCAGGACGGTATGATCGTCCTTCCGGACGATCGATCCTGGCAGTGCCTCTACGCACCGGACTTGGACCTCTTCCTGGCTGCCTACCTGGCATGGCATCGTTTCGGCGAGCGCCATTCAGTGGTGGAGGTCGTCAACTTCTACAACGACTTCAACGACGGCAAGATGAATGCTTACGCCTGGGTGCCCAAGAGGCTCCAGAAGCGTCTGCAGGAACTCCAGGCAGAGCAGCCCCGTCCAGGACAGGTCGGTGGCGTCAAGCTCCAACTGGTCGGCTGACTGATGGGTGAGGGGCGGTGTGCTTCGGATTGGTGTGTTACTACAGGATCAGTTTCGAGAAATCGAAGCTCAACATCCTTAAATAACCACTAAACCAAGCCACCGCCTCAACTCATTTTTATTAATTACACGAAAATTATACTTCACCTAGTATTAAGTGTTAGTATAAAACCAGTATTATGAGACCTTTTAGAAGAAAAAGACCAGTTAAGAAACTGGCAAATTATGCATTTATAGACAGTCAAAACCTAAATCTAGGTACGCAAAAGATGGGCTGGAAAATGGACTGGAAAAAATTTCGCGAATGGCTGAAAGCGGAATATAACGTCGAGAAAGCTTTTATGTTTATTGGCTATATGCCGGACTATGAGAAGCTTTATGACCAACTGCACTCTCAAGGTTACTTGGTAGTATTAAAGCCTACACTTGAAATGTTTAGTACCAGTGAAAGCCATGAGGATAAACCTAGGCAGAATAATGCCGTTAGCTCTAATGGTTCAGATGAAAAAAATGAAGATAAAAAGACCACAAAGGGCAATGTGGATACTGATTTAGTGCTGCATGTCATGAAAGAGATTAAAAATTACGATAAAGCAGTCATCGTATCTGGGGATGGAGATTTTTACACGCTGCTAGAATATTTAGATAAAGAAAATAAGTTACTAAAACTACTTACTCCTAACTGGCAGTATTCAAGTCTGTTAAAGCCTTTTGAGAAGTACATAGTTAGGTTAGATCAGAAACGCCAGGAGTTGCGTTATCCAGACTATAGAAAGAAATCTAAAGCGACTAATAGGCCAAAATCAGGAAAATCTGCAAGCCGTAGCCAGAAAAACACAAAACTGTAAAAGTATATTTTTAAGCTTAGTTATAATAATTATAGAAAATTTGTAGGGTAATTTGATGACTCAAAACGAGGCGCTGGCAATTATGGAATCTGGACACTCGGTACTGCTGACGGGTGCTGCTGGTGCTGGTAAGACTTATCTCCTAAATAAATACATTAGGCGAGCTAGAAATGACGGCAAGAATGTTGCAGTGACCGCTACAACTGGACTGGCGGCCACTCACTTAAACGGTGCCACTATACATGCCTGGTCGGGAATTGGTGTACAGGACAGTTTAGATAGATCTTTTTTTAATAAAATTAGCCGTCAGCGTCTAGATATAATTACCAATACGGACGTATTAGTTATAGATGAAATTAGTATGTTTCATGATTTCCGATTGGATATGGTTGAGGAGGTGTGCAGGAATATCCGCGGAGGTGATAAACCATTCGGCGGCCTTCAGGTTATACTTTGCGGGGATTTCTTTCAGTTGCCGCCTGTTAATCGTAGGGATAGTCGACAGGGCGGTTTTATTACTAGCTCATCAACATGGATAGCTGGTAGCTTTCTAGTATGTTATTTAGAGGAGCAGTTTCGTCAGAGTGAAGATGAGATTTATGGCTCGATATTAAACGGTATACGAGTAGGTCAGTTAACACGAAACCAGCTTAACTTATTGCAAGCTAGAAATAATGCTGTAGCAGATCCGTTCACCCCCCGTACTAAGCTAATGACAACCAATGTGGATGTTGACGCTATAAATCAAGTCCATCTAAACGAACTAGATGAAGAAGAGTATGAGTACGAAATGGGGGTTACTGGAAGTAAGAAATATGTAGAAACACTTAAAAAATCATGTTTGGCTCCTGAATCATTAAAACTCAAGCGCGGCGCCATAGTAATGTGTATAAAAAACTCCCAAGACAGAAAGTATTCTAATGGTTCTCTAGGAAAAGTAGTGGATTTTGAGCCGGACAGCGATTTTCCATTAATCAAGCTGGCAAGCGGCAGGGAGGTTACTATCAAACCAGAAACCTGGGAGCTAGTTGATGGTGATAAACGCAGGGCAACAATAACCCAAATACCGCTTAGACTAGCTTGGGCTATCACGGTACATAAAAGCCAAGGTATGACATTGGACTCAGCACAGGTTGACCTCTCCAACGCATTCGTAGAGGGGATGGGCTATGTAGCATTAAGTCGGATCCGAACTTTACAGGATTTAATTCTTGACGGGATGAATGGAATGGCGCTAAGGACAAGTGCGCTTGCAAGACAGCTGGACTCCGAGTTAAGGGAAAACAGCATACTGGCTTTTGAAAATAATCGCAAAACTATTGATGACTGGAAGGCAAAAGAAGAAAAAGTAAAAGAACAGACGTTATACGACAGCTCAACGGATGAACCCAGCAAGCCTCAATGGAGCGATCGCCTGAAAGAAATGCGCAAAAATTATCCTAATGCCTATAAGCCTTGGTCAGAGACTGAAGATGAGAAGCTAATCAGGCTATTTGCAGCAGACAATACGACGGAGCAACTTAGTAAACTCATGGGTCGTCACCCAGGATCAATCAAGGCCCGACTTAAAAAGCACTTTGGCGAAGATATGATCTGGAAGCCCTGATTTTAAGCCGTCATAAACAAGAACAGGCAGGTACAGTCTAAATGGGTGGATAAATTGGCGCAGTAAAGCTGTTACAATAGTAGGCGTATATGGTTAAAAAATCACAGAAACTTTTCACGCAGTATAGCTTTCCTAAAAATTTCTTGTGGGGTGCAAGTACTGCTGGCCATCAAGTCGAGGGGGGAAATTATGATCAATGGACGGTTTATGAGCTAGATAATGCTACTGAGCTTGCAAAAACCGCCGCCGACAGATTAAGGTGGCTGCCTGACTGGATGGAGTTTAAAGAAAGCGCTGAAGATCCAGATAATTATGTGTCTGGTAAAGGGGTTGACCATCTGCGCAGGTATAAAGAAGATTTTAAGATTCTAAAGAAACTAAACTTGAATTCTCTAAGATTTGGCATAGAGTGGAGCCGAATTGAGCCAGATCAGGGTGTATGGGACAAAAAAGCTATAGATCATTACCATAATTATATAGCTGAGCTGAATGCACAAGGTATTGAGCCCATTATTAATTTATGGCACTGGACACATCCTGTTTGGTTTGAGGAGATGGGTGGTTTTTCAAAAGGCAGCAATATCCAGTATTTTTTAAGATTCGTACAAAAAGTTTCTGAAGAATATGGCAATGACATAACTTACGTACTTACGATTAATGAGCCTAATGTCTACAGTACCTTCGGGTACTTATCAGGAGAGTGGCCGCCGCTAAAGAAAAATTTGCTTAATTTTTTGAGAACTTATCATAACCTTGCAAGAGCGCACCGCAAAGCTTACAGCGCACTAAAAGCTATGCATCCGCATCTGCAAATAGGGGCTGCTCCCCAATATAATAATTCAGTTGCAAAGCGGCCTGGCCACTGGCTTGATCGCAGGGTAGCTAATTTGGCAGAGTATGGCTGGAATTGGTGGTGGACTAACAGGATTATTGGCCATGTGGACTTTATAGGGTTCAATTATTACTTTACGGATTACTATCAAGGATTTAAAAGAGTTAACCCGACTACGCCTCACAATGATATGGGTTGGTATATGGAGCCATCGGCACTGGCTGATCTTATTACTAAAGTTTGGATGCGATACAGGATGCCTATTATGATAACTGAGAATGGCGTCGCAGATGCAAATGATAAGCACAGGCAGTGGTGGCTTGAGGAAACAATGCATGCATTAGTGGTGGCTAGAAAAGCAGGCGTGAAAATTATTGGCTATATGCACTGGAGTTTGCTTGATAATTTTGAATGGAAATATGGCTGGTGGCCTAAGTTTGGCCTTATAAAAGTGGATCGCAAGCGAGATATGAAAAGACTTGTACGACCTAGTGCAATTTGGTGGTCTAAAACATTAGGTTCACTAAAATACGAAGAATAAATGCTATTCATAGAGTATCTTAAGGTGTAAAATACATCTCAGTGAAACATATTGTATCTGCCCAGCAGTTTAGTAAGGACGAGCTTAGTAGCATCTTTTCGACTGCTGAAAAAATTCGAGAGCAGTTAAGTACTTTCGAGGGCCGTAAGGAGTTGCAAAAAAGCCATCAGGGTCGTATTCTGGCAACATTATTTTATGAACCTTCAACACGTACTCGGCTGAGTTTTGAATCTGCAGCCCAGCGGCTAGGCATGGGGCTAATAAGCACTGAAAACGCCGGTGAATTTTCCTCGGCGATCAAGGGCGAGACTATCGAGGATACCATTAGAGTTATTGATGGCTACGCCGATATTATAGTAATGAGACATAAGGAAACTGGCGCAGCTGAAAACGCTGCTACAGTGAGCGGCGTGCCAATTATTAATGCTGGAGATGGGAAGGGGGAGCACCCGACCCAATCGCTGCTTGATGCTTATACGATTTGGCGTCATTTTGGTAAGTTGTCAGGACTTAGGATAGTGCTAGGTGGAGACTTGCTCCACGGAAGGACGGCTAGATCACTAACCAGGGTGCTGTCTTGTTATGAGAATAATCATCTAGTATTTAATACAGTTCCAGAATTACAGATGGCAGATGATATAAAAGAATACCTAAAAGAACGTAATGTAGCATACGAAGAGCTAAGCGACATGAAGCAGTCGTTCACAGGCGCAGATGTGGTCTATTGGACGAGGCTTCAGAAAGAACGCTTACCAGAAGGAATTAATATTGATCA
>CAZHAQ010000029.1:0-7215 GCA_964529785.1 uncultured Candidatus Saccharibacteria bacterium | reverse complement strand
GGACTGCCGGAATGAGCCTGCACGTTCGCATGATCAACCTTAAACAGATCTTTAGCTAGATCACGGGCTAAGTCTTCCACCTGATCTACTACTTCACAGCCGCCGTAGTAGCGACCCCTTGGGTAACCCTCAGAATACTTATCTGTCAGCCTAGAACCCAGAGCATTTAATACCGCTCCTGAAGTGTGGTTTTCACTCGGGATCATTTCCAGTCCGCTTGACTGGCGAATTTCTTCCAGTCTTATTAATTCTTGAATTTTCTTATCTACATCAATCATCTTAACCCCACTAACTCTTGTTATGCTTATTTACAAATTCAGACTTGATAGTCGCTACAACATAGGAGTATTGTATACAGTACAGACCTGGCAATACAAGTTGCTGACAAAATAAAAAATAATATTAAGTATCCTTTTATATCATATATGGTATAATATTTAAGATTATGAATGATACATCTGAAAAAATTGGACAGTTAATTTATCAAGTAAGGCAAGAAAAAGGCTTGACCCAGGCTGAATTCGCCAAGCGTCTTAACACCTCCCAATCGGCGGTAAACCGCATAGAAAAAGGACGCCAGAATTTAAGCATGGACATGCTGGGACGGATTAGCGACGTGTTAAATAAGCAAATCGTATCTTTAGGAACCGGCGCCGTAAACCTGCGGGTTGAAGGCGGCCATGAACTTAGTGGAGAAATCACTTTAAAAACTAGTAAGAATGCCGCCGTAGCCCTTATCTGCGCCAGCCTCTTAAACCGCGGCACTACAACATTAAAATCAGTTGCTAGAATTGAAGAAGTCAACCGGCTGATAGAAGTACTGGAAAGCATTGGCGTTAAAACCCGCTGGCTGGAAAATAACGACCTTGAGATAAAACCGCCAGCTAAATTAAACCTAAGTAAAATCAACAAAGCAGCAGCCCGTAAAACTAGAAGCGTGATCATGTTCATTGGTTCGCTCATGCATCTAGAAGATGAATTTAAAATTCCATATGCAGGCGGCTGCAAACTAGGCCGGCGGACTGTTATGCCGCACCTATATGGCCTAGAGGAATTTGGGGTAGATATAGACACTAAAACTGGCCAGTACCACGTCAGTGTTAATAAAAAGCTGCCGACCCGTAACATTGTTTTATATGAGTCGGGCGATACCACAACAGAAAATATTTTAATAGCGGCTGCCGGTTTTGAAGGTGAAACCACAATTAAAATGGCTAGTGCCAACTATATGGTGCAGGACCTTTGTTTTTATCTCCAGAAACTGGGAGTTAAGATTGAAGGAATTGGCACCAGCACGCTGAAAGTCAGGGGCTTAAAAAACATCAGGAAAAATGTCAGCTACGCTCCTAGTGAAGATCCAGTTGAAGCCATGACTATGCTGGCAGCAGCCGTTACTACCAACTCGGCAATTACAATACGAAGAGTGCCAATAGAATTTCTAGAACTTGAACTTTTAAAACTGGAAAAAATGGGCCTGAAGTTTAGCCAGACTGAAACCTATAAAGCCGCCAACGGCAATACTGATCTTGTAGATGTAAGCATAGAAAAACATGATGGCAAGCTAATGGCGCCGCCGGATAAAATACATCCTAATGTCTTCCCGGGACTCAATATTGACCACCTGCCCTACTTCGTGCCAATTGCTGCAGTTGCCCGCGGCCGAACACTTATTCATGACTGGATCTATGAAGATCGGACTTTAATGTACTCCGAAATGAAAAAAATCGGCGTAGAGCTTGAACTAGCCGACCCGCACCGCATATTCATCAACGGTCCAACCAGGTTTAAGCCTGCTGACATGGTCTGCCCTAGCGGTATTAGACCAGCCGTCATGATACTAATCGGCATGCTGGCCGCTAATGGCACCTCAACTCTCAGAAATGTCTACACTATTAACCGCGGCTATGAAGACCTGGCCCAGCGGCTAAACAGCCTTGGAGCTAAAATACAGGTTATAAACGAGCTTTAGTTTAAATGGGCAATAATCCGCTCGATTGATTTGCCTATATCGCCTTGGCCGCTCACTCTAATTACGTCATAGCCTTGGTCGGCAACACTTTGATAGTCGGATATAAATCGTTTAAAAGTGTCTTCCGACGGACCATGTCCGCCCTGCTGCTTTCTTTCCTTAATTCTATTTATTGCAACTTCAGGATCTGTCTCAACCTCTACTACCAGGATTTTAAGCTCAGTATTATGCTTTTTGGCATATTCGCTAAGTCCTTTAGTCATTTTGTTAAATATTTCTATATTAGTAAAAGGCTGATTCCAGATAATTATGCTCTTAGATCTAATACCTTGATATGCCTGCTCCCTTAAAAAGCGATAAGGATGCAGTTTAGGGTCAACCTTGTCCGCCAGCTGCCGCTTGACATGCTCTTTATATTCGTCGCTATCATAATCGGTGGCATCTGGATCCAGCATTACAACGTTCTGGCCGATATTGGACTGGAGCATACTGGCGATATAAGTCTTGCCGCTGCCTGGTAAGCCCCTGACAAGAATTAGGACCGGCTGGCCGCTTATTAAAGATTGTTTCAACTATAATCCTTTGCTTATCTGAAATCTGTGGTTTCAGTATTTAAATATTACTATAGTCTTTAATTAATGTCAGATGTAACGTTTTCCCTACTCCCTGTGGTAAACTAAATTTAAGTTTTTCAGTTATCTAAGTCCTTAGGAAATTTATGTTTTCAATTGAACAGTTTACCGATAATGTAACAGCTATTTTGCTGCTCAGCTTTATATCTTTTTGTTTAGCTATAATGCTAACGCCTATTTACACCTACTTTGCTTATAAATACAACTTATGGAAAAAGCCCCGTACCCACTCAACGACCGGCGAAGAGTTGGAAGTAATAAAAAAATACCGGATTAAGCGCAGCGTTCCTTTAATGGCGGGGCTGGTAACTGTAGCGGCAGTAACTATCGTAACCGTAATTGGCAACCTGGAGCGATCGCAGACATGGCTGCCGCTGGCGGCGCTTATAGGCGGCGGACTGGTTGGACTACTTGACGATATTATTAATATTAAGGGCCTGGGCGGCAATGTAGCCGGTCTCAGAGCACCGATTAAGTTCAGCATGATAACCGTAGTATCAGCAATTGCAGCCTGGTTCTTTTATTACAAGCTAGGCTATACGACCGTGCATATACCATTTGCCGGCGATATTATGCTTGGCTGGCTTATTATTCCTCTTTTCATTCTGGCTGTAGTAAGTACCAGTAACGCAGTTAACATCAGTGACGGCCTGGACGGCCTGGCTGGCGGGCTGCTAGTTAGTGCCTACAGCGCATTTGGCGTTATTGCCACCCTTCAAGGCAATATCGGAATTGCCGGTTTTTGTATGACAGTTGTCGGTGCCTTGCTAGCATATGTCTGGTTTAATATCCCGCCGGCCCGGTTCTTCATGGGAGATGTCGGATCATTCGCACTCGGTACTTCGCTGGGAGTAGTAGCCATGCTGACAGACACCCTGTTCTTACTGCCACTTATAGCACTAGTATTTGTAGCTGAGGCTGGCTCAAGCTTGATACAAATTTTATCTAAAAAGATCTTAAAACGCAGGATCTTTATTGCTGCGCCGGTTCACCACCACTTTGAAGCTTCCGGCTGGCCTAAGACTAAAGTTACTATGAGATTTTGGATCGTGGGTCAAGTCTGTGCGGCGCTAGGAGTCATCCTGGCTCTAATCGGTGGCTACATTGTCTAAATATTCTTGCAGCCAAAATAATTACGCTTACAAATTTTGACATTTATTCTTGCATTTTTCAATTTTTGGTGCATAATCATCACCAAACCGATGGTGGTGAAGTTGGAGTTATTGTGAAAACCAGACTTAGGAGGTCAATATGAGCAGCAAACTTTCACAAACTTTAAGGCGAGGCCGGTTGCTAGCAGCCAGCTTTTTGATGCTAGCGGTACAGTTTATGCCACTTAGCGCGTTTTGGAACAATACAGCATCAGCCGCCGAAACGGGATTTAAAACTCCGACCCTTACTACAAGCCCTAGCAACTGGGATGTGGATACACTTAAAGTGAAACCAACTGCAAACCCAAGCTTAAGCCGGGCCTGTGGGCTGGATATAGCACTTGTTATTGACAGGTCTTCAAGTATTAATACAGCAGAGATGAATAGTATGAAAGATGCGCTAAATTCATTTGTTGATGCGCTAGCACCTACGCCAACCCAATTCTCTGTAACCCGGTTTGCTACTACTGCAACCACTCCTCCACAATCCTTTACAGATAACACTACGGCTGTAAAAAACTACATCAATAACACAACAACAGGCGGTGGCTACACCAACTGGGAAGATGGCTTAAAGACCGCTAATGGCACTTTTTCTGGGGCTCGTCCCGGTGTGCAGAACCTGATTCTATTTGCAACTGACGGCGACCCGACTACTAGCGGCAATGGCAGTAGCCTAGACGCCAACCAGCCGAATGCTCATTTAGCGCCAGCTGTCAGTCAGGCCAATTTAATAAAGTCTCAGAATACACGTATTGTCGGACTTGGGATTGGCTTTAGTAACGACTCGCTAAATAGATTAGCTCAAGTATCCGGACCAGTTACTGCTGGGTCAATTGAAAACCGCGATATGATTACAACTAACTTTGCGACTCTAGCAGCAGATCTAGCGGAATTCGCTCAGGCTACTTGCGGTGGCCACATCACTACCACGAAGCTAGTTGACCACGACAGCGATCCACAAACACCGGCTGTTAATGGTGGCGCTGGCTGGAATTTCCAGATCGGTAACGAAAACTACGGCACAGACGCTGACGGCAAAACAGTTGCAGTAGATGTCGGCACCGGTACCTATAGCGTTAAAGAAGCTCAAAAGCCTGGCTACCAGCTCGTAGGAGCAAGTTGTAAAACACAAAGCGGTGCCAACAGAGGCCAGTTCAACCAAAATAACGGTTCAGTAGACGGAATTACTATTGGCAACAGCGATATAGTTTCCTGTACCTTCACTAACCGCCCGACAACCGGAAAACTTACTGTAAAAAAAGTAGTTAACGGTGGGCCGAGCAACGGCAAGCCGCAAGACTTCAGCTTTAAAGTAAATAACGGAAACCCGCTTAATTTTGAAAACGATGGCAGCAATGATGTCGTTATCAGTGAGGGCAACTATAAGGTTGAAGAAGTAAATGTCCCAAGCAATTACACAGTCAGCTACAGTGGCGACTGCGAAGGCTCGCTTGCTGGTGGACTATCAAAGACTTGTACCATTACCAACACATATGTTCCAAAACCAGAACTAACTGTCGTAAAGTATGCAACCAACGATAATGGCGGAACTATTCTTGCCAAGGACTTTAGCCTGTTCCTAAACGGAAACCCGCTTAACAATCCTAGCTCTGTAGTAAATACCCTGCCAGGGGTCTCAAGTGCTACTTACTCCAATATAGTATTGAATGATGGCGTCAACTATTCAGTCAGCGAAACCATACCTGCTGGATACAGCAATGACTACATAAACTGCTATAACGTAACTAATGATCCTAATAACCCAGTTCCGATAAGTAATAATTTTAAAGCAGCAAATGGCCAGAGATACCTATGTAACCTAGGCAATAACGATATAGCGCCAAAACTTATCGTTAAAAAGATTGTTAACAACCAATATGGTGGCACCCTAGGCGAGCACGACTTCTCGCTATTCGTTAACGGCAATAAAGTAACCTCCGGTGTAGCTAACGAATACTCAGCGGGCACAACGGCAGTTGTTACTGAAAATGACGTATTTGGCTACAATGGCACTTTCTCAGGTGACTGCGGACAGGGCACGCCTCTAATGATGGTTCTAGGCGGAATCTACGAGTGTATCATCACCAACAATGACCAGCCAGGCAAGTTAATAATTAAAAAAGTAATTACTAACAATAACGGCAGCACAAAGACCTTTAAAGATTTCAGCTTTAAAGTAAACGACAACCCGGCAGTAAGCTTCAATGACGACGGTATCAACCAGCTTGAAGTTCCTGCTGGCAAATATACCGTAACCGAAATGCCTAGCACTACTCATAAAGCGAGCTACGATAATTGTGCGAATATAGAAATAAAGATTGGCGAAACTCATACCTGCGTCATCACTAATGACGACATTGCACCAAAGATTTCTTTCCAGAAAATTACAAACACCGATACTGACACTAAATTCTACTTTAGAGTCCCTGGTATTGTTGAAAATCTAGGCATGAGCAATGGTGGAGTGTATGACACTGATAATCTAACCGCCGGCCAGTCATATGACATTCTAGAAAAAGAAACCGACGGCTGGAAGCTTTCAGTCGTAGAATGCTCAGGTACAGATGATAAAAACTGGACAGAGATCCAAGAAGGTAACAATCCACGAGGCATAAGAGTTACACCTCAAGCTGGCGAGCATGTTAAGTGTAAATTCTATAACAACAAACGCGGATCCATCAGTGGCTTTAAGCTTCATGACGCCAACGCTAACGCCAGCGAAGATACTGGCGAGGAGCGGCTGCCGAACTGGACTATCCAGCTATACGAAGAATGCAGCAACCAAAATACTGTTAAAGCCTTAGCTGCCATAGACAACAACAATCACGATAGATGCTATAACCTAATTAGCACTACAACTACAGACAATGATGGAAATTATAGCTTCAATAATCTAGATAAAGGGTGGTACAAGGTTTGCGAAGTCCAACAAGCTGGCTGGATAAGAGTATTCCCTACCGGCAGCGACTGCCATGAGATTTATGTTGACGCCGGCGAGGACTGCATTGCAAACTTTGCAAATATGCCAGAAAAGCCAGGAGAGGTATTAGGTGAAGTTACCCCTCAGCCAGCACCTGCTCCAAAAGCTTTGGCTGTAACTGGCCTAAGCATTACTGAAGTCATAACGGCTGCGATTGCGATAATCAGCCTTACCTTTACAGCTGTCTTCGTAGGTAGAAGAAACCAAGAAATAAATATTTAAACTACTTAAGGTGAAGGCAAGCGGGTTCCACAAAATTTGGAACCCGTTGGCTTTTTGAGACATAAATGCTATAATTACCCCTGTTGTTTTGCGGGTATAGTTCATCGGCTAGAATGCGAGTTTTCCAAACTCGAGAGGAGGGTTCGATTCCCTCTACCCGCACCAAGAATATTTATGGTACGCCCCGGTAGCTCAGTGGATTAGAGCAATGGGCTTCTATCCCACAGGTCGGGGGTTCGAATCCCTCCCGGGGTACCA
>CAZHAQ010000028.1:0-9568 GCA_964529785.1 uncultured Candidatus Saccharibacteria bacterium | reverse complement strand
ATATATATAGAGTGTTCCTTAAACCAAATACAGTTTCAGATCACCGTATAAGCACCTTGATTACTCTCGTCGTACTCATATTGTCTACAGCAGCATTTGCAATA
Source organism: uncultured Candidatus Saccharibacteria bacterium (assembly GCA_964529785.1). Classification (GTDB taxonomy): domain Bacteria; phylum Patescibacteriota; class Saccharimonadia; order Saccharimonadales; family JACDBH01; genus JAGQMT01. The sequence continues at coordinate 9,464 of CAZHAQ010000028.1, read as the reverse complement.
ATCAGTTCTTTGATTAACGCATTCAGCTGTATGGCTGGCTGTGGGTATCCAGATAACTCAGGCGGAAATTACTTCTTAATAATGCTGGCTACAGCGCTTCTAATTGCTTTCATTATTTTATTCGCAAAACGAAGACGTAAGTTTTTAAAAAAATAAGGCTTCTTTTGAAGTCTTATTTTTAAAACATAAATAATTTGGCTAGGGCGGAGGGATTCGAACCCCCGAATGCCAGGACCAAAACCTGGTGCCTTACCACTTGGCGACGCCCTAATATGTCAGCATTATAACTGTATCATGCTACGGATGATTATTTTATCAGTTTTCCCCTGTTATTACTAGTCTTCTGTTTGTCATCATTAACACTCTTACGCCCGTTCTTACTGTATCTACTAGACACAAGGTCATAAATACGTACATGACGGAATAAAGCGTACGAGCCAAGGCCAATTGCAAACCCGCCGACTATATCCAGAGGAGCATGTATTCCAAGATACATCCGCGACAAGCCTACAGATATTATAAAAAACCATGTTAGCCACCTAAGCTGTTTTGGCAGTAAATCATTAACTACAAGAGCTAGCGCTGTTGCTAGGGCGACATGACCAGAAGGGAAGCCGGGCCCCCAAACAATGTAGTCGCGGTTTATAACATCCGGCAAAAACTCATTTGGCCGGATGCGCCCCCAAATATCTTTGGCAAATCCGCTAGCTAAATAGGCCATCAAGCCTGTCATCAGAAGCCTAACAACAACTGAGAACTTTTTCTTTGCCAAAAATAAAATAAGTAAAATAGCAAAAAAATAAATACTTCCAAGTTGAGTAACTAAAAAGAAAAATGGTAATACAAAATCTGGCAACTTATATATAAAATTAAAAACTTCGATTTCCCATGCAACCATTTCATCGTAACGAGAAGCTAAAACGCTAATTGTAAAAATAATAACTGCTACTATCAGCTGACTGGTTGGAGATAATTTTATTTTTTTAGATTGCGTATTTTTTTTCATTGTAATTTCTAATTTAATAATTAAGCATCAGACCTTAACTTGCTAAGCGTTGCTTTAATTTTATTAGCATGGTAGTGCTCGATATTTTCAACTAGGCCGTACAGAAGTATAGAGATACCTATTAATTGCAGACCTCCTTCAATAGCTCCGAATATACCTTGACCCATAAAAGATCTTTCTGGGATATTATTCATAAGCGAATCTACAAAAATAGCACCAACAATAAATACTAGGCCGCCTAAAGATAAAATCAGGGTAGTCTTTTTCGGCAATAGCTTTGCCATAGAAATAATTAGCCATAGCATAACCATAAGTACTATAGGAAGCAAAATTAGCCATGCGTTACGAAAAAAAGTAGGAGCCGTATCTACAAAATAGGTGTTATGTATAGTCTGCAGTATAAACTCATGAATAGTAGATGCATCGTCCAGGGATAAAAGAATTGCCATTACGGAAATCACCCCCCATAGTCTTCTGGTTGCGCTATCTTTTGTCATGTATGCGATTAGTAATGCCGACAGACCGGATAGCAGGAATAAAGTCTGAGATATCCATTGGGGTACGCTGTTCTCATCATTTAAATCGAACCTATTGGATAATTCAAACATAAAACCATGCTGCTCATTAAATATAACTACGCTTATATACTTAAGCGCTAGGTGAATGAAAATTACTAAAAGGCTAATCGATAGAAGAAACAACAATATTTTTTTAGATTTTTGCATTATGCCTTAATTATACGATATAAGTATTAAATTATTTAAACATCATAGAGCAAAGATAACTTAATCACGGTTATGTTATTATGCTAGTAACATCATGAAGCAAAAGCTAAAGTTATTAGTACTGTTTTTATTTCCGATACTGCTTATCAGCTGGATGCTTTATTATGCTGGCGGCCAAAATATAGATATATTAAATTCAAAAGGGGAAATCGCTAATCACCAGCGGAACATCCTTATATTTACAGCTCTTTTAAGTCTTATTGTCATAATCCCGGTATTTACGATGCTGGGGCTATTTGTATGGCGTTATCGCGAGTCCAATAAAAAAGCTACCTACCGTCCAGACTGGGGGCATAATAATTTACTTGAGGTTATATGGTGGGGAATCCCAATTTTAATCATTGTAGTCTTATCAGTTGTCACCTGGAAGACTTCGCACTCTCTTGATCCATGGAGGCCTCTTGATTCAGAAAAAGAGCCGGTACGAGTACAGGTAGTAGCACTTCAATGGAAATGGCTGTTCATTTATCCTGACCATAATATTGCAACTATTAATTACTTTAGAATGCCGGTAGATACGCCAGTTAATTTTGAAATAGCAGCCGATGCGCCTATGAACTCATTTTGGATACCATCACTCGGTGGACAAATCTATGCCATGAACGGCATGATTACTAAATTACATTTGCAAGCTGATGAACCAGGCCAGTATGATGGTGTTAGTGCTAATATAAGCGGCGAAGGTTTTGCTGATATGAAATTCATAGCTGAGGCAACAAGCCAGAATGAATTTGATCATTGGATACATAATATTAAGAATGAGAATTCAGAAAACCTAAGTATCGCAAATTACACCGAACTCGCTCTTCCAAGCAGCGAAATTATTATAAGTAAATATGGATCGGCAGATCCGGAGTTATTTAACTATATAGTCATGAAATACATGCCAGAACACGGTAATCACAAAGAACATACGAATAATTCCAGTCCACAGATCGACCACAGCCATCATGAAGGACACGGAGAACATCATGCTCGGTAGACTTAGCCTGGATGCGCTTCCCACCGACCTAATTACTATTGGTGGAGCAGTTGGAATGATTGCCGGCGTCCTAACTATTGCTGCAGGCCTTACTTACTTTAAAAAATGGGGCTGGCTTTGGAAGAATTGGCTCACATCTGTAGACCATAAAAAAATTGGAATAATGTATATAGTTGTTGCGCTTGTTATGCTGCTCCGTGGCGCAGCCGATGCCGCAATGATGCGCGCCCAACAGATACTAGCAGCCGGCGATGGAGCCGGCCTTGTTAGCGCCGACACTTTCCAGCAAGTATTTACCGCGCACGGCACCATAATGATTTTCTTCGTAGCCATGGGGCTAATGTTTGGAATAATAAACCTCATACTACCTCTACAAATAGGGGCACGAGATGTGGCTTTTCCTTTTATGAATAACTTGAGCTTCTGGCTATTTGCAGCTGGAGCAATTCTAGTTAATATTTCGCTTGTAATTGGCGAGTTTTCGGCTGCCGGCTGGCTGGCTTATCCGCCGCTTTCCGGACTTGAATATAGTCCTGGTGTAGGTATTGATTACTGGCTATGGGCTGTTCAGATATCAGGTATAGGCAGCCTTATGAGCGGTATTAACTTTATTGTTACCATCCTTAAATTGCGCGCACCCGGCATGACGCTCATGAAGATGCCGATTTTCGTTTGGAGCGTACTGGTAGCTATGATTTTATTAATATTTGCTTTTCCGATACTTACCGGAACCCTCGGAATGCTTTCACTAGATAGATTAATGGGTATGCATTTCTTCACCTCAGATATGGGCGGCAACCCGATGATGTATATAAATCTTATATGGGCTTGGGGCCACCCAGAAGTTTATATACTAGTAATACCTGCTTTTGGTATCTACTCTGAAATAGTGGCTACTTTCGCAAGAAAAAAGCTATTTGGTTACGGCACTATGGTAGCGGCACTATTTGCAATTACATTCCTTTCATTCGTAGTCTGGCTGCACCATTTCTTCACAATGGGAGCAGGGGGTAATGTAAATGCATTCTTCGGAATCATGACTATGGTAATAGCCATTCCAACTGGAGTTAAAATTTTTAACTGGCTGTTCACTTTGTACAGAGGCCGTATAAGCTTTAAGTCACCGCTGCTTTGGTTCATAGGATTTGTTTTAACGTTTACAATCGGGGGAGTGACTGGCGTCATGCTTGCTGTACCGGCAGTAGACTTCCAGGTGCATAATAGCTTGTTCTTAGTTGCACACTTTCACAATGTAATCATTGGCGGCGTAGTATTTGGTTACTTTGCCGGATTAATATATTGGTTCCCTAAGATATTCGGGTTTACGCTTAATGAAAAGCTAGGCCAAATAGCAGCATATTTCTGGGTAGTGGGCTTCTTCACAGCCTTCATGCCGCTATACATATTAGGCTTAATGGGCGCAACCCGGCGGCTAGACAGCTATGGCGCAGAAACCGGCTGGCAACCATTATTTATAATGGCTGGCTTTGGAGGCGTATTGATTGCAATTGGTTTAGGTTTCGTCATTCTTCAGTTGGCAGTGGGTATCTGGCAGCGTAAGCAAAATCTGGACAAGACAGGCGACCCTTGGGACGGCAGAACGCTTGAGTGGTCAGTACCTTCGCCAGCACCGTTTTATAATTTTGCAGTCATCCCAACTATAACTGACCGGGATCAATTCTGGGTAGATAAACAAGCGGGTAAAAAGCTTAAGCCAATCTATAAAGATATAATGATGCCGAAAAATTCTCCGTTTGGCGTGTTGATTGCGGGTGCTTCGCTGGCAGGAGGTTTCGCACTGATTTGGCATATCTGGTGGCTTGCTTTAATTAGCTTGTTTGCAATTATTGCAATGTTAATCATTAAACTATCCGAAGATGACACTGAATACCTAATTACTGCAAAACAACTCCAGGAATACGACAAGCAATACTCATTAGGAGCTAAGGTATGATCAATCATCAGAAAACAGACTCCCATCAAGACATGAGCAAGTCGCTACTTGGATTCTGGATCTACTTAATGACCGACTTAGTACTATTTGCGAGTCTTTTTGCCACTTTTGCAGTCCTAAAAAACAACACCGCTGGCGGACCTGCCGGTAAAGATCTTTTCAGCATGCCTTTTGTGCTGACAGAAACATTAATACTGCTTGCCAGCAGCTACACGGCCGGACTGGCTATGATAGCAGCCCAGAAAAAGCAGAAGAACTTATTATTTGCCATGCTTGGACTAACATTCCTGCTGGGAGCAGTATTCCTAGGTATGGAACTATATGAGTTTAACCACCTTATACATGAAGGCTACAGTTGGAAGCGCAGTGCATTCTTGTCCGCTTTCTTTACTTTAATTGGCACGCATGGACTGCATATAACAGCTGGCCTTATTTGGCTAATGGTAATTGTTTACCAGATTAAGAAAAGAGGTCTGACTTTTAATACTACTAAAAGACTGGCCCTATTTAGTATGTTCTGGCACTTTTTAGATATTGTCTGGATATTCATATTCACATTTGTGTACTTAATAGGAGTACTTTAATATGGCAAGAAAAGATAAATACTCTTTGGCTACAAAGTACACCGCCGGATTTATACTTTCAGTCTTACTGACAATTACTGCCTACATAGTGGCGACAAAAGGGATGTTTGCTGGCTGGGCTGTATTATTTGTACTGCTCGGACTTGCGCTAGTTCAACTTATCGTGCAGCTGCTTTTTTTCCTGCACATAGAAGAAGAGAACAGTCCAAACTGGAACCTAGTAGCATTTATCTTTACACTGTTTTTCGTTACAGTAATTGTTGTCGGCAGCTTATGGATTATGCACAACCTGGATTACAATATGATGCCAAAACATCAAATTGATGAGTATATTATGGAAGAAGAAGCCATCTATAGATAATGCTGGGCAAAATTAAAAATTACTACCGGCTAACTAAACCCGGTGTATTGTATGGCAATTTACTAACCACTATTGCTGGTTTTCTGCTTGCCAGCCAAGGCAACTTAAATATCGGACTATTCATTGCGACAGTCTCTGGTACGGCGCTTATAATTGGTTCAGCATGCGTAATCAATAACTACCTTGACCAGGATATAGATTCGATAATGGAAAGGACTAAATCCCGCCCGTTAATATCCGGGGAAGTGAGCAGCAAAGGGGCCTTACTATTTGGAATCATACTAGGAATTATAGGTGGTGCCATCCTTTACTTTTTCACCAGCTTACTTGTGCTGGTAATCGGCATCATTGGCTTCATTACATACGTCTGGCTTTATGGCGCAACAAGCAAGCGGCAATCGATGCACGGCACCCTAGTAGGCAGCATATCCGGTGCCATGCCCATACTGGCAGGCTATGTGGCTCCTAGCAGCCAATTAAGTATTGGCGCGCTAGTAGTATTCTTAATTTTGTTCTTGTGGCAAATGCCGGAATTCTATTCAATTTCTATTTTTAGAGTAAAAGAATATAAGGCTGCTAATGTTCCAGTAATATCAGTGATCTTAGGGGTTGAAAAAACTATAATTCAAATATTTATCTACACCATATTATGTGTAATTTCAATCCTGGCCCTTACCTTAATTGGAGTTACTGGAATCATATACTTTACTGCCATGTTAGCCCTTGGATTCTACTGGATTAATATTGGCTTAGAAGGCCTTACCGCCAAGGATAGCAACTTATGGTCTAGAAGAATGTTCAGGTTTTCATTAATAATCCTTCTGGCCTTCTCATTCCTTATATCAATTGATAATTTGCTGGTATAATAAGCTTATGATTTTAACAACCCACATTATTCTAGCTATAAGCGCATTAGTGCTTTCTACTATTAACTTTTTCGCCCCTGCAAATAGCAGGCTTAAAATAAGCTACTTGATGGCAGCAGGCACTCTGTCTAGCGGAGTATTGCTTATAGTATTTAGTAATGCCGGCATAATTAAAACCTGCCTAACTGGAATCGCCTTCTTCGCTGTCGTCAGCCTGCTTAATGAGCTGGCTCGCAATAAGCTAGCAGTTGCTGCAGTAAAGATTAAAAAGAATTAGCAGTCAATGAAGCCCAAAGTATTGGTCACAAGACGCCTATCCGATAGTGCGCTAGCCCTTCTAAAAGATTACGATCTGGATATATTTGACCAAGACAATCAAGCTATACCACGTCAGGAACTGTTGTCTCGTGTTTCGGGAGTGGACGCAATTTTATGCATGCTGACAGATAGAATAGATAAAGAGCTAATTGATGCAGCTGGACCTAATTTAAAGGTAGTAAGCACTATGTCTGTAGGTTTTGATCATATAGATGTAGAAACTTTGAACGATCGCGGAATCTTAATTGGGAACACCCCCGATGTACTCAATGACTCAGTTGCCGATCTAACTATTGCTTTGATGCTTAATGCGGGACGTCGAATCTCAGAGTCAGTCAACGCCGTTAAAGCAGGCGAGTGGGGAACCTGGTCTCCATACTGGCTGACCGGCAACGACTTAAGCTACGCAACCGTAGGGATAATCGGACTAGGGGCGATTGGCACCACTGTCGCCAAACGACTAAAGGGCTTTGAGTGCAACGTTATATACAATAGCCGTAACCGTAAGCCAGAACTAGAAGAGGAATTGGGAATTAGATATGTAGAGCTAGACGAACTTTTGTCAGACAGCGACTTTGTCAGCATACATTCTGCACTAACTCCAGATACAGAAAAAATGTGCAACCAAGATATGTTCAGTAAAATGAAATCATCAGCAGTTTTTGTAAATACCAGTCGTGGCGGCCTTGTGGATCAAGACGATCTATACGAAGCATTGGTTAACAATAAAATATACTCAGCCGGCCTTGATGTTACGACACCAGAACCCCTACCGACCGACAGCCCGCTACTTTCATTAAATAACTGCACAGTACTGCCCCATATAGGCAGTGCAAGTATTCGCACCCGTAATAAAATGGCGGACCTTGCAGTCAATAATCTGATCGATTTATTAAACGGCCGAGAAATTCGCTACCAAGTTAAGTAACCTTACTTAAAAGTGTTTTCTTACATGATGGAATGAGTATTCCCATGTCGCATCAGATTTTTTACGGGGGTTAAAGATATTTGCAGGATCATAAATCTTCTTAACGTCTTTAAACAGTTTAACTATTTTTTTACCGTACATCTCTTCAAGCCAAGGTCCACGGACAAGCCCATCATTATGCTCACCGCTTAGGCTGCCGCCGAATTTTAACACCAGCTCATTAACCTCTTTCATACTTGGCTCTAATTTAGCTCTTTCCTTTTCATTTTCTAGCTTCATTAGCGGAATAATATGGAAGTTTCCATCGCCCATATGCCCTGCAATAGTTGCGAATAATTTGTATTTTTTTAGTATCTTCCTTAGTTTAGGCAAGAATTTAGGCAAATGCTCAGGATTAACTACCAGATCATCAATATATGGAGCTGTGTGCTTATCTTTTACTTTTTCACGCAGCAATTTAAAGCTGGCACGGCGCATAATCCAAAACTTACGAGATTTTGCCTCTGTTTCATTTTCTTCAAATAGAGCCCGGTGCTTAAACTCATCAAGGTCAACTCTAAGATCATGAACTTTTTGTGCGACCTCATCAAACGTATCGCCGCTGAACTCCACTAACAGCACCATTTTTGGTATCCCCTTAAAGAGCATGAGTGCGTTAGGTATCAGCATTAAGGCTAGCTTAATAGTTTCCGGCCAACCAATGAGCTTATGAAAATCAAAGAAAAGCCTGAAACTAAGCATTAATGTATAGTTATCAAAACCTTCAAAAGCAGCCGGTTTATGCTCCATGACTCTATTAATCATTCTGCCCAGCTGTTTGATATCACGCAGAAAAATAACAAGTGTACCTGAGTGCTTAGGAGCTTTGACCAGCCTGAAATTCATTTCAGTTGTAAGACCTAGTGTGCCTTGAGCTCCTACAAATAATTTTGTTAGGTCAAATATCTGTGTCTCCCTATTCCAAATGTCCCATAAATGGTAACCAGTGGAATCTTTGCTAACTTTTGGTCTTGCAGCTTGGATAATATCGTAATTTTTTTCTAAAAGATCGTAAGTTTCCTTATATATTTGGCCCTCAAAATCTTTTTGTTTCATCTTTGCATCTAGTTGTTTTTTGGTAAGAGGCTTAACTATATATTCATTACCATCACTTAGTACCACCTTAAGTTCAGTCACGAAATTATCTGTCTTACCAAACTCAAGCGATTTTTCACCGCCCGAATTGTTATTTACCATACCACCTATTGTGCAGAGATCTTTGGAGGCAGGGTAGGAAGGTAGTAAAGAGCCAATCTTTAAACTCCGTTTTTCAAAATCCCGATAAAACACTCCAGGCTGGACAACGGCGGAAGTTTTGTCCAATTTTATAATCGATTTAAAATGTCGGGTAAAGTCCGCTATTACCGAATCGTTTATTGCGCCGCCTGACATGTCAGTTCCTGCGCTACGTGCTGTTACATGCAGGTTAGCGTTATTTTTTCTCTCTTGGTTAATAGTTCTGACTAGAGTTTGTACGTCTTTGCTATTTTTTGGATATACAACCATTTCTGGCCTGATTTCAAAAAGAGAAGCATCATGGCTATAAAAATCTCGAGTTTTAGGAGAGTTATCTACCTCGCCAATAAAACCAGACTCACGCAATGTGTCAATAAAACTTTTCATAAATACTTATGCTTAAGT
>CAZHAQ010000027.1:0-10594 GCA_964529785.1 uncultured Candidatus Saccharibacteria bacterium | reverse complement strand
TATGACAAGCAGACATGGGGTTACAGGAAAACATCACGGATACCGTGAACCTAGTAAGACCCACTATCTCCTTGCCACATTCACCATGCTTGCGCTACTGCTTGACTATGAAGTACGGTAAGCCTCCTGGGAGGGCTGGCCACATGTTGCGCGGCACGCAGTACTCGACCTCACCGATGGCGATGCCAAGTTGGACGAGCTGCTCCATCGTTTGATGAAGTCCAGTCCACTGGTTGCGGTGCTTATCAAGGCAAGCGTAGATGAAGCTGAAGCCTCCACCACCGCTGGCCTTGAACTCGTCGGGAAGTTCGGCGAGCATGTTGCTGATCTCTTGACGGTGCTTTTTGATGCGGTCAGGGTGGAAGCCGACAGTGCTGACGACACCCTCGACAACGATGTGATCGCTGGTGTCTTCGTCTTCCCTGAAAAGGCAGGCCTTGAAGATGGACTCGACGTGCTGCGAATTGAGAACTCCTGTTTCGGTGCTCATTTCTTCACTTTCTCCTCTGTCTTTGGCAGGATGCCTCTCGCACTAGCGAGCGTGTGTTTTTCCTAATCCACACAAGATGAGGAGTTAAAGCGCACTACGCTCTAGCTACTCACCTTGTGCTAGTCTGCTTGTCAAAGTGCTTCGAAAATGAATGGATGATCATTTTAGCGAAACATAATTATTATGGCATAAATATAGAAAAAAGCAATATGCTGCGTACTTTTTTACTACTCACATAACACCGTATAAGTTTAGGCTATATTTAGTTTTTTCCCATAGGTTCATTATTACTACTTATGGCTAATGTATTGTTTTTATAATGATATTGTCCAGACAGTACCCGAGCCTAGTTTTGTTGCTTCAGTGCCACTTATACGCCATGCTGTACTCTCTTCAATCGCAACAAAGGGGTAAGTATGAGAAATGTCATGGCTAGCCCATAGTGATTTGGCTTTGCTGAACGTATCTGGGTCGGCATGTACTAACACGCCGATAGGGGCAATGCCCCAACCCTTTCGAAGTTTAGGTATATTTCCCTCCACATCTACATAATGCGCAGATAGTGCTTGTGCGCCCGCACTCATTCCCACGACATGTGCTCCTCGTTTAACTGCAATTTGTAAGTGTTTGATAAGATTCCACTTATCAAAAACTCGCAGTAACTCATCCGTATTGCCACCGCCAAGATAAATAATGTCTGCAGATTTTATGGCATTGATGGCAAACTCTCTACCTTTTGCTAAGGTGGGTACAACTACATTAAACCTGTTTCCATATACCGATGTAATAGCGTTGGCATAGTCAGAACTGTCTTGTGAGGCAAAACCAAAGAAAACAAATGAAGAACCTTTTGGCGCCTGAGCCATAATGTCTTCGTCTATTAGCTGTGTATCGCCGTTTCTAATTTCGCCCCCGCCGATTAAGTACATGAAACCGGTCATTGCTGTATAGCTTTAAATGGATTGATAATGCCGCGCACATTGACACTAGACTTACATGGACCGTACATTTTACTTACTGTAACCTCATGAGAATCGATATTTAATTTCATTTCTTTAAGTGTAATATTTCCAAGCATAAAATCAATAAGCTTACGTGTGTTGTAGACTCGGCACTTTTAAGAGTTAGCATAAGTCTGGATGATTAAGAGCTTTACTTTACGTACTTTCTCATTGTACGTGCCGAACAAAAGCATCAAGGTAGTACATAGTCTCCACCTTGACACTTTTGCCCTGCGGCATCGTGTTTTATTTCCGTACATAAAGTAAGGAGAAAAGTACCATGGTAAAAGTTAAAAAAGTAAACGAAGTTGAAGGTGTAAAATATAACGGTTGGAGTAACCGCGAAACATGGATAGTGAACTTGTGGCTAACAAATTCTGAATGTTTTTATAGTGAGCTATGTCGCATTTTAAGTAGCTTTAATAAAGTTTATGAGCAATCTGATGAGCTTGAACGGTACATAAGGTTAACTATTACAGAACTTAACGAGTCCAGTCTAGTAAGCGATCTACTAAATACCTCACTAGCTAGGGTAGATTGGACGGAGATAGTCGAGGCTAATCAAGATTAGTTAATTGTCCTGAGCATGACGATAAAAGGCTAATATTTAATTTAAAGCTTATTGCACCAAAAGCCATAGTATTCGGCATCCATCTCTGATTCGTCTTTAGGGACCATAAGTGCTATGCCTTCCTCTTTTTGATCATGATTTTTAAGATCAGTGTATTTTTCAAATTCTTCTTTTTGGATAAGGTTTTTTACGTAGAATAGTTTGTTGTTTTTAGTTGTCACTTTTAGATTTTTTACAAGACTATGAAGAGCAGCGACAAAAGCTGACGTAGTTTGAGCGTTAATAGACTTTAGGGAGTATTCTAGTGATACGGCCTTAGGGTAATTACCAATTAAGCTAGACTTAATGACCTTTTCTTGAATAACGCAAACATCAATATCTAGCATGTCATAAATTCTCTGTCTAATTTTATTAGGTGTATCCGAAATAAAGAATATCCCGGAGTTACGCCTGGTAGTATGAATATCTATAATATAGTCTGGATCAAAGTTTATTATTTCGTTATCTACTCTGGTAATTTCAGTTTTTTCATGACTATCTATAGTAGTGTTGTATTGCCGATTCATATCAGCGTCAATAAAGCGTATTTTTTTACTTAATGCCTGCTTATTGCCGATAATCAGTTTAACTTGCGATGCAAGTGATGGATGCAGCCGAACAAACTGTTCGTGTAAGTCTATGCCATACGTCTCATTACCATGCATAGCGGCAATAATAGCTACTTTATTCATAAGACTAGTATACAAGGTTCTTCTCCCTCTAATCTCTTTAGTATACGGCTGAGCCAAAGCTATCAAGGTAGTATTCATCCTTAAGGCTTAGGCTTTTTAATTATCTTAAGACTGAATCTCCACCCTGACAGCTTTGGCCATGCAGCCGAGAACTGACTTGCGAAGAGGGAGAAATAGCTCCTCTCGTTAATTTAAGGAGGGTCATAATGGACACCGAATCAACCAATTTAAACGATATAGCTAAGCTTAATGATAAATTTAGGCGTAGCATGACAGGCTGTACTGTCTCGCGTGGGGTAGCGGAATATGCGTTATTGCTACCAGATATTTTTGCTAAAGTTAGAGACTTTGCAGATTTTAATAAAGATAATGACCCACATGGTGAGCATGACTTTGGCAGTTTTGAGTTGCTAGGTATTAAATTCTTCTGGAAGATAGATTATTACGACCAGGAACTTAAATTTTGGTGTGATCCGCTAGATCAGCGCTGTCGTAGAGTATTAACTATAATGTGCGCTGAGGAGTATTAGCTTTACGGCGTGACTATCTAGTCCTCGGGCATGACATAAAACTGCCCGTTTTTTTAATGTCTAAAACATACTAGATATAGAACCACGTACCCTAAACCTAAAATCTACGTAGCTACTATCTAGCTCTTTCTCCGTCAGTCTTCTAACCTTGTAAGCTAAACTGTCTGACTCACATACAAGCAGTACATCAGGAAATGGTTCTGCCTTATAGCTTTGCCAGTTTTCACTTTCGGCAAAAGCTACGAAGCGTTTAACTCGCTTTCTTAGCGTCCAGTAGTCCATACCCTCTTCCAGGCAATCAAGAAAGTAACTTTTGTTAGTATGTGTGTCTATGAGATAGCTATCTGGTCTTAGTTTAGGTATATATGGTTTATTAATTAACTCAGTATTACTAAAGAACTTAAATCTACCAAGGTACTGATACTTAGTATCTATATAGACCTTAAAGACATTAAGACGGTGCTGAATCTGACTCTCACTGGCTCGCCTGTCTTGATAGATACTTCTAAGTGCTGATTCATTAGTATATGGTTTATCCCTAAGATAACGTACACCTTTAGCGGTTAAGTAATAGGTAGCTGGTTTACCTTTTATTTTATAGCTACTGTCATAATTCATAGCGATATAGCCTTGGACTGTTAATCTTTTAAGTCTTTCAGCTATAACTCGTTGATTACTGGCTTGTTGGTTTTTAGTGAGCAGTGAGATGGTTAGAAAGCGAAATTTATATAGCGTGTTTAGAATTGCTAGTTGATGGTCATTAATTGGACGTCGGTATTTAGGCACCTTTTTATCTAAGGATTTAACTACAGGCTCCATATACTAAGTATATAGTAATTAGCCAACAATAAGTATTTAAAATAACAGATGAGAACTAAAAAGATAGGCATCCTATCGGTGGGATGGCTATCTTGGGTAAATAATTAGCAAAAAAATACGTATGAATATAGGATATAATCTCTTCTTTATGCAATCTTAACGACAAACAAATCTCATATTATTTATTTATCATGAACACTAAGAACTAACATTTTTAGTGGTTGCAACATTTTGCACCAAGTAATCGGCAGGTTCGCTTTATAATGACCTAGATTTGAATTGTGACGTACCTTAGTTATGAGCTAGCCGTGACATTTAATTCTGAGTTTTGAATCATAGTAACAGTGCTGAATATAGTCACAATAAAGCGGTAGTGTAGCTAAGTTTGAACTACCCTTTACTATTTTTAAGTGATGAGCCTACTGAAAAGCTATATGCTGGTCTGTTTTCTTTTTCGTATAAGATTCCAACCCCAAGAACGGATTTACATTTCGTACACATTAAATGATTGTTATTTGTAGGTAAGCCGTTAATTTCATAATGGCAAACCCTCTTAAGTGGGCTTGGTTTATCATTTTGGGAAAGCAAATATGGTTTCCACAATACTTCCAGCAAATATCTAGCATTCTGGATCAGTCTTTATTATCTGGGTTTTGAAAGTAAGGGCCTAATTGACTTCATGGCTTGGATAAAAAAATCTTTATCATCCTTGTTTATAAATTTTATTTCGGCATCATTAGGATCAAACCATCTTACATCAGTTATGGCTGTATCTCGGGGCTTTATAGTTAATTGAGTAGTAGTAAAAGCGAACATAGTAATGTGCTTTATTTCTTTATAGTTAGGGATTCCTTTACTATCAAATGTGGAACGTGTGTAAGAACCAAGATCTAATAGCCTTGTTAAGTTCTTTATTCCAGTTTCTTCAAATATCTCCCTTATAGCGGCTTCAATTTCATCCTCCCCCTCTTCTATGTGCCCTCTCGGCAACCCCCAAAATTCACCAAATTCCTCCACGAGCAGCACATTATGATTATGGTTGATTATTACACCTCCAGCGCTTCTCGTTTCAGGGATCTTATTCATTTTCTGAAGATATTGCTTTAAGTTCGTCAAGCAGTCGCTTGTTTTCCTGGTCATTTTTAATACAAAAACGAATATAGTTATTATACTCTTCACCAAATACATTTCCGTCTCGCACAACTAAACCTCTTTGCTGAAGACTGCTGACAATTGATAGTTTAGGATTAAAGTTAGCCTTAGCAAAAATAAAATTAGCTTCGGGTGGTTGAAATGAAAATGCATCTCCTAGTCCATTTGAAAATAACTCCAAAGCTCTCACGCGGCTTTGATCATGCTGCTGTCTTGAGCTTGCAATGTAGCCTTCCTGTTCTAGCAGCCATGGTCCGACTATTTCAGCGAGCGGTGAAAGTAGATAAGGTATTGCAGCGTTTTTATACTTAGATACAAATTCTGGTGATGATACTAGTGCGCCTAGGCGTATGCCTGGGCATGCAAAGAATTTAGAAAGTGAATGAACAACGTGAATGTTTGGAGTCTGGACGGCTGTCTTACTTAAACTTCTGCTGTCAAAATCCCCCCTAAAATATAGATACGTTTCATCAATTACAAAATTAGAATCAGTACGTTTTTCGGCTAGGTCTAGAATTTCCTCACTATCTATAATAGAAGAAGTGGGGTTGTTTGGATTACACAAAAATACATTGGCTGGTTCAGCTTTTAACTTATCATCTAAACTTTCAAGATCAACTAGATTATCTGAGCTATGATTAACTGCTTGCCTTACTAACTCATTGCCCATTCTCTGATTGGCTACCTCATATTCCCAAAATGTTGGGCTTAAAGACACGACTCGCATGCGAGGCAATAAACTTACTAGATTAAAAATGATTTCTGTTGACCCATTTCCTGCGGTGACACTGTCTGTGGGAACATCAAAGTGTTCGGCAACAGCCTCAAGCAGGGCTACAGAGTTAGGCACGACATAACTGCCAAGTATTTGAGCTATATTATCTGAAACCAATTCTTCTACGCCGGGTGGCGGTCCAAGATAGTTGAGATTGGTTTCAAAGTTGATCATAGAAAATTAGCCTGCCTAATTACTATCCAGTGAGAAAGGTTATCTATTCCAAGAAAAAGTCCTAGCCCAATAGCATTGGCGTTAATTTCCAAAGTTTTGCTAGCTAAACTCTTTTGACTTATATCATATTCTATAGGGTTTAGGTTCATGGCTAAAGTGCTATGGAATATCATGTTGTTTTTTTCTGTTTGCTGCTCGTCTATTGGCGCTAGGTGCTCAATAGATGTCATAGATAATTTATGTATCACTTCATTGTCAGAGACTTTTGCATAAATAACTTTTTTACCAAAATTGCCAAAATCTTTAAGATGAATATCAAAACTATTTGTTTTACTCGCAAGTTCAGCCATGAAATTAGCTGTTGTCTCCACTTCTTTAAGTCTTGGTACTGCAAAAGGTACTTTGATGGTGATATGCGGTGGCTGACCGAGTCCACTAGTATTTTTATTCTTTTCATACAGTGATAGTTCAAGGTTGCGTAATTTATTGCATGTTTTTTCGTCTAACAAGATACCGATGCCAATAGTATAAGACATATTAACCCTTGAATTATTTCTTAATTTTAGTAATTAAATATTTAAAAGCTCCAGGTGGAATAGCTACTCTTCCACTACTGTCTGTATATGGTTCAAAGCCTCGAAGTAGTGATGATATGACGGCCGATATTTCATCACTATTATTAAAATACCCTTCCATATGGAAATTAACGAATACTTCAAGTGCCTCATCAACACTTTCATATACAATCGGATCGCCTTCTAAATGGTCTACTTCAAAATCTATAATGCCAGCTTCTTTAAGTTTGCTAAAAGTAGTATCAAGTACATCTTTAGATGGCGATTGCCCTGTAGCATCGTAGCTTGGGTCAGCTTCATCCCAGAGTCGTAGTCTCCATGGATTAATTAGTCGTTGTTCTGGTGACTGTATATCGTATTGGATAATGAACATATTACCGCCTTGTTGCAATCTGTTCATTATAAAGCGGCCTATTATATGTTCTATATTTTGCGCTGCAGCTTGCCGGCCCTCCTTAAACATATGCTGGTGTACTGAGTGAGATAGATTCCAAAGACTAACAACATTATCAAAATTTTTAGTTGTTACATGTAGGAAATCTACACTGTCGGATTGGTGGGCAGTAACAATCTTGTGATCTATGAACCTGTCGCGACAAAACTCAACCATAAATCCACTTAAGTCAACAATATCTAAGCTAGCTAGTTGTTTGGCATGGGCTAATATTTGTTCAGTTGAACGTCCAGATCCACAGCCTAGCTCTAGAACTCGGGAGACGTCTAATGTTTCTACTAGGTGATCATCAAGTATTTCTAAATCAGTCTTACCTGCAAAGGTATAATCTTTTAAAATAGCATTATAATAATCTGGAGCTAAGTAGTCCTCAGGTTGGTCAGGTGCTTTCTGTAGCCAGGGGTATCTTTCTGTAATTTCAGTATTAAGACTCATATGATTCTCCTTTTATTAATATCTGACTTCTACCCACAAAAAAATTAGCTATGTATTTTAGTAGAGCTGTATTTGCATATAACATTCTTATTCTCCTATTATTAATAGTTACAAAGCTATGCCTTATTGTTTTAAAACATCCTTACCAAGCTTACGAACATATTCAATCATAGGCTGAAGGTGCTCGTATTGCGTATTTGGATTTCCTGCCATGAATCGAAGCGGATATAATATCGTACCTTTCTCAATTATACCGGGATCGGGAATACTAAACTGGTGTAAATGATATTGCCCTTCATCAAGTATGAGTTGATGGATTTTTTTATTGACTTCATTAATTCTTCCGGGCTTAAGCTGACCATCTCCTCCAGTAAACATGAATGCCACTGAGTTAATGTCAACTTCATTCAGTAATAAGAAATCTTCGTCTGCTTTTAGCAGTCCAGAAAGTTGAACTGCTAAATCATGCCGTTCATTGATGATTTTTTCGTAACCTTGGCGACCTATATTTTGCATGGCAAACCATAGCTTTAAAGACATCCAAGGTTTGCTACCAATGAAGGGAGTAATTTGCCCAAAGGCATAATCTTCCTGCATGATTAAATCAGAAATACTGGCAACTGTACGCATAGCTTCAGGATTTTTAACAAGCAGTGCACTTATTGTATATGGGCTACCCATTACTTTATGTGGGTCTGTGGTAATGCTATCAAACTCTTCAATACCGTCAATTTTTTCTTTAAGTCGTTCGCTTAGCCCTAATGAAAATCCATGGCATGCATCAGCGTGCAGCCATAAGTCTTGACCAGACTCATCTACTGTATCTCTGATTTCGCCAAAATTATCCACCGTCATAGTGCGGCTATCGCCAGCATAAGCTACTAGTCCCATAATCTCACCCTCATTTTCACCTAAGGCGCGTTTAAGGCTTTCTTGATCATATTTATACCTTTCTGTTTCTACTTCAATTAAGTTATTGCCGGCGCCAATCCACATTTGGGCGCTTTTTACACTGTAATGACCTATGCCTTTTGGCACCACTAGTTTATAGCCTCGTTCAGGATTAATGCCTTCTTCCATGCAGCCTGGATGGAAATGCTCTCTTGCGAGCAATATGCCTATTGCATTACTAGTCGTGCCGCCACCCGTAATAACCCCACCTACATCAGAAATATTTTTTACTTCATTAGGATTTATATAGCCCACAACTTCCCTAAGCCATCTTATGACGGCAATTTCTGCAAATGTTGCCGAAGGGCTACAAAAAGACTGGTTTATTAATATTTTGCTGCATGAAGTCAGCAAGTATAGAGCCTGTGATGGCGGCTACTGAATTGCCGGCATCAGGAAAGCCCATGAAATTAGCGCTGGAAAAGTTATAGGAATAAGGTAAAAAGCGATTCTCAAAGTCATTCAGTACTTCTTCAAGCGGCTTGCCGACTTCTGGGAAATCATCTATTAAATCCGCTGGATTGAAATCGTCTAACGGCAGTGCTCGTACTTCATCCTGGCTTTTAAAACTAATACCCATATCAATTGCTCTTGAAAAAGCTTCTCTGGCTGCTGGCTCGCTATCTGGACTTAAAAAATGTTCTTTACTCATGCTCAATTCCTCTATTATCTAATTTTGAAATAATAGTATGTGGCTCAATTTTATCTGTAATTATAAACTCTGTAGTACTTTGCGGGATTATAGGTGCTATCCCTGAGCCAACTAATAATCTAGTGCATTCTTGGGTAATTTGCCCTAAATGCCTGACAACTTCCCCTCTCTCGCGTTTATAGCCGAGAAATAGTTCGCCCTCTTGGTCTGGTTCTCCAAGTAACGCGTCTACAATGTCATTTATAGTAATCCTTTCTACTGTCTGAGCTAAAGCAATCCCAACGATTGTTATTGCCATAGCGGCTCGTTTTTCAAAATACTCTGCAAGCTTTTTATTTTGAGTAAAAATTATGTGCGGTGTAGTTAGAGCATTCAAGACTAGGCGATCACGTATGTTCCTGCTTGATAAGAACTCGCAATCTTTAATTACTGGCGGAATGAAAAAATCGCCCGAAGGCGATTTAAAGCACTCTAATTCGGTTGCTGTTTTTATTTCGTCAAAACTATACAAAAGTTTATTGCCTAAAGGAACTTCATCATCTAGCGGGCGTTCCATTCCGGTATGCAGATCAGTAACTGCATCTATTAAATTATTTAAATTTTCTGTGGTCACATTTTCTGAATCGGTTGCAAAAAATAAATCTAGATCAGAGTTAGGTGAATCTGCGCCATAAGCTACGCTCCCATAAATACAGCAAAAAGCCTTATCGGGTTGAAGCCCCTCACTGGAAGTTATCCTAGAAAGATGACTGCGTATTTTAGTTTGTGTTCCAGTTTCCAATCTTACCATATACCCTCTTAAAGTAAATTTATACTATAGTATTTTATATAATGCAAGCTACTATTAAAGAAGTACCTTAGATAAAGAATATGCAGTTTTGACATTTTGGGCACCCAGTTTTTCATATGCTTTCGGACTATTGCACCATATGCCTCATAAGACATGATTACTTATTCTTCTCAATAGTTAATTTTAGTGGCTATGGTAAGGTTCTTCAAAGATCTATGATTTTGATAAGTGCATCGCCTAGTAAAAGATTAGAAAATAGAAATATTAGTGTATGAATATATTACTGATTAAGGACACTTTATATAGTTTTTATAAAGATCGGTTGAAATTAATAAAAGCTTCAACTACTTTTTTTATCCTATATCCCTTTATTTAAGAGTGTTATTTAAGCTGTGCGGCAGTAATGCTCCAGCTTGCTTTATGCCTCGCAGCAAGCTACACTTAAGCATAAGTATTTATGAAAAGTTTTATTGACACATTGCGTGAGTCTGGTT
>CAZHAQ010000026.1:0-10725 GCA_964529785.1 uncultured Candidatus Saccharibacteria bacterium | reverse complement strand
TAAAAACTACAATATTATCCGATATTAAAAATAGCCAAAACGGCAGCCGCCAGGCGGTGCTGAATACTAGGCGAGGGAAGGTTTGTACGCCTACTTTTATGCCTGATGGTACTCGTGGAGTGGTTAAAAGCTTATTAGCCGAGCAGGTTGCCTCTACAGGCGTTCAGGTGGTGCTTGCTAATACTTATCATTTACACTTGCAGCCGGGAGAGCAAATTGTAAAAAAACTAGGTGGAATTCATGAATTTGGTAAATGGCAGGGACCTGTTTTAACCGATTCCGGAGGCTTTCAGGTTTTTAGTTTGAGCAAACTCCGTAAGATCACAGAGGACGGAGTTGAGTTTAGGCACCCAGTTACAGGCGAGGTTAGGTTTATATCACCAGAAAAATCTATACAAATACAGATAGATCTTGGCGCAGATATGATTGTTGCATTTGATCATCTTGCAGGCCTTGAGGATGGAGATCGTAGCTCAACCCTAGTAGCATTTGAACAAACACATAGATGGCTAGAACGTTGCGTCAAGGAATTTAAACGCCTAACAGATCACCTAGAGCTTCAAGAGCGACCAATTCTTTTTGGCGTAGTTCAAGGTGGCTTAGACAGGGATTTGCGACGAAAAAGTTTAGAAATTGTTCAGTCTAGCGAAGTGGGCGGTATAGCAATTGGCGGCTTGTCCGTTGGTGAAACAAAGAGTGAGATGTATGAGGTGTTAAAGTTTTTAGCACCCTTGTACGATAGTTCAGCTCGTCCCCGTTTTCTACTTGGGGTTGGCGACCCTCCGGATATAAGGTATGCCCTAGAGCATGGCATAGATATGATGGATTGCGTATTGCCAACAAGAAATGCGCGTCATGCTACCGTATGGATAACTGGAGACAAGAAGATTCATCTTACTAACGCTAAGTATACTGATGATATTAGTCCAATTGATCCAGAATGTGATTGCTATACGTGTATTAATAAATTCTCTAAGGGATTTTTAAGGCATCAATTTAAAGTAGGTGAGCCTTTAGCGGGATCTTTAGCAAGCATTCATAACATTAGATATCTTCAAAGAATTTGCGAAGAGTACAGAAAATAACCTATTTAAATTAAGGACACAATTACCTAATTCAATTTTCTAAGTTGGTGGGTGCGGAGGGACTTGAACCCCCGACCTCTTCCACGTCAAGGAAGCGCTACTAGCCAACTGAGCTACGCACCCTCATCACTTAGTTTAGAAATTCTGTCACAGAACAGAGTATAAATATACATTAATTTTCTTTGTATGGCAATGTTACTACAATAAATTACGCATACGCCCTTATAGCTTTCGTAAGTCGGCTTACCTTCAGTTCTCTTATCGAAGGCTACATACCTAAACCTCTTAACAGGAATATTTAACTGCGTGGACCAAAATTTCTTTAGCTCAACTGGGTTCTGATCCATTCGTAGGTGTAGTTCGCACCGTAACTGTTCGCTAGTTATGCTAAAGCAACGACGAAGCGCCACGGTTACAAACTTTAGTATCTTTGGATCAGAGCTCGCTATAGATGTGCCTCTCTTTTTTGAGCCCTCTCCTAAATACAGCATAGCAAAGGCAAGCTCAATAATCTCATTAGAGATACTGATTTTTTCTAGAGTGTCTTTAGCTTGTTGTTCTGCTAGGCTGATCCTTTCTAGCTTGGCCTTGTTGTGTGCTATGACGGCATTTTTGCGAGCCCTTTCCCAGCCATCTTTACGACTTTGCATAAGCTTATACTGTTGATCTTTGCTAAGCTCTATATCTTTAAACCATCCGGATAATGTAGAGCGAGGTATACCCAGCTTCTCTTCAATAACAGTCATAGACATACCAGTCTTGCGTAGAGCAATAGCTGCTTCTTTATATTCGTACCACTTGGACTTCATAGTATATGTATACTACACTCTAGTTCGTAATATTAATAGCGAACAAGTTGTCGCAATTTATTGGGAAGTATTCAAAAATAAAGAAATTACGGATATATCAAATGTGATTTAAATATGTATAATATAGCTTTCCACATTATCCACAGGAAGCACCATAAAAAAGCTCATTTTATTTAGATAAGTACTAGCATTATCCTACTAGCAGGTGTATAGTAGCTGTTAGGTGAGGTTTTGAGAAAAGCTTGTGCTATAATAACAACAGGCAATTTGCCTAAGAACCCGTAGCACATAAGACAATCTGATTTTAGTAAGTTAGATTTCATAAACGCGCTAGTAAAGAAAAAGATTTGAATGTATTTGCGAGAGCATTTAAATCAATATTTACAGCGCGTTTTTTAATACTTACAGGTAAAATAGAACGGTATTTATACTTATAAGGTATAATGATATTGAGCAAAGACGTGGACTAACCAACCACAGAGCTTCGTAGGCGTGGCAACAGAGGTACGTTAACCAATGCTGCAATAGTAAAAGCTGAGGTGGAACCTCCGTAGATTTTACGGACCGAAGCGCACTAAGATAAGTAAATTATCTGGTGCGTATTTTTATTTTAATATTTAAGGAAGGATTATTATGGCAGATCAACCCGATCAACTTTATGCAATGAGGCATAGTTTAGCGCATATTATGGCAACTGCTGTAACTACATTATGGCCTGAGGCTAAGCTTGGTGTAGGTCCAGTAGTAGAGAATGGATTTTATTATGATATTGATATTCCAGGCGTAAAAATTTCAGAAGATGACTTTGAACGCATAGAAAAAGAGATGCAGAAGGTGATAGATGCTAATGATCAATTTGATAAATTTGAATTGCCTATAGACGACGCTATAAGTTGGGCCAGGGAAAACGGTCAGCCATACAAAGAGGAGCTTCTAAACGACTTAAAAAGAGCCGGCACTACATCGGCCAAGGATTTAAGTAGTGATGAAATAGGAACTATAGCTGACGGGGATTCTGCAATTGATAAGGTTTCTTTTTATAGAAATGGCAGTTTTACTGATCTGTGTCGCGGTCCTCATGTAGCCTCCACTGGAGTAGTCGGGTCTTTTAAGCTGATGAGGGTGGCAGGTGCTTATTGGCGGGGCAAGGAAGACAATCCTCAGATGCAAAGGCTGTACGGCGTAGCATTTAATACCGATAAGGAATTGCGCCAGCACCTAAATTTACTTGAAGAGGCAAAAAAACGTGATCACCGTAAGCTTGGTTCAGAGTTGGATTTGTTTATCATTTCAGATCTAGTGGGCTCTGGATTGCCATTATTTACTCCTAGAGGAACGGTCTTAAGGAACGAGCTGATAAAACTATCTGAAGAATTGCAGCGCAGTATTGGTTATGAAGCTGTGTGGGCTCCTCATATTACTAAAGTAGATTTATACAAGAAGTCAGGACATTATGAGAAGTATCCTGAAAGATTTGATGTTTCTAGCGTTGAGTCTGACGATGAGTTTATGCTAAAACCCATGAACTGTCCTCATGTAGTTCAGCTGTATTCGGCCAAGCCGCGTAGTTACAGAGATTTGCCACTGCGTTATATGGAAACAACTACAATGTACAGGGACGAGAAGAGCGGAGAGTTGCATGGTTTGTCTAGGGTGCGGGCTTTAACTCAAGATGATTCCCACGCATTTGTAAGGCATGATCAAATAGAAGAAGAGATGAAGGGTATATTAAGTATCGTAAAGCAGATGTATCAAATACTCGGCATGACACTAAGCGTAGATCTATCTTTTAGAGATGAGGGGGATAACTATTTCGGAGATCCCAGCTTATGGGAAGAAGCTCAAAATATTCTTGAAAAGGTATCTAAGGAAGAGGGTCTAGACTATAAAGTAGAGCTTGGAGAAGCTGCCTTTTACGGCCCTAAGATTGATATTCATGTTTCCGATGCTTTAGGTAGGAAATGGCAGTGTGCTACAGTCCAGTTGGACTTTGTGCAGCCGGAGAGATTTGATTTAGATTATATTGGCGAAGACGGTGAAAAACACCGCCCGGCTATGGTTCACAAAGCAATCCTTGGTTCTATAGAACGCTTCTTAAGCGTATACATAGAGCATACCGGTGGTAGGTTTCCGGTTTGGCTTGCACCAGAACAAATAAGAGTAATTACCGTCAATCAAGAAGAGGCTACGATTAATTACGCTAAAGGCATTTATGAGCAAGCTCTCAGCTTAGGCTTAAGGGTTGGCATAGACAATGACAATGAATCTGTAGGTAAAAAAATCCGTAATGCAGAATTAATGAAGGTGCCATACACTTTAGTGATTGGCGATAAAGAGATTGAGTCCGGTCAGGTTTCCCCAAGAATACGCAGCGATATCAAGGTCCAGGATACTGGCGCTGCTTACGGGATAGAACAGTTTATAAAAACTGTACATAATGAAGCTAAAAGTAGGGTAAGTAAAACTTCTCTTTAATATTAGTGAATGCAGTAAGTTATATGCGTAATTCTAGTTTTCGCCATGACGTTGAGGAATTGGTCTCGCACATCCCAAAAGGTAGGGTAATGACTTATGGTCAAATAGCTTCATTATGTGGTAACCCTAGGGCTGCAAGAATAGTTGGTGGTATTGCTCATTTTGGTGATCCAAAATATCCTTGGCAGCGCGTAGTAAATAAATATGGGGGATTAGCTTCGGGCTACCCGGGCGGTAAAATAGCTCATAAGAAGCATCTTGAAGCAGAAGGGGTATTAGTAGATTCAGATTATAAAGTTGATATTAAGGAACTGATATGGCGCCCAAACCTTTAGTAGTAATTGTCGGTCCTACCGCATCAGGCAAGTCTAAGATAGCAATGAAATTAGCCAAGGAGTTTAATGGCGAAATAATTGCAGCCGACTCGCGAACTGTCTATAGGGGTATGGATATTGGTACCGCAAAGCCTACCCCAGAAGAGCAATCTCAAATTAAGCATCATCTACTGAATTTGATTAATCCTGACAAGTATTTCACGGCGGTTGAATTCAAACGATTAGCAAACGAATCTATAAAAGATATAACTTCTCGCAACAAGCTGCCTATCATGGTGGGTGGGACTGGATTATATATTGATGGAGTAATTTTTGACTTTGCTTTTTTGCCGCCTGCCAACCCGGATGAGCGGACATTGCTTGAAGCATTAAACGTCGAACAGCTTCATAAGATAATCATGGATAAGGGATTAGACATGCCAGCAAATAGCAAGAATCCTCGTCATTTAATTAGAGCGATTGAAACCAATGGGGCGGTTCCTGTTAAAAAAGATCTCAGAAAAAACACGCTTATAATCGGAATTGATGTAACTAAGGATGAAGTTGTAGGCAATATCGATAAAAGAACTGCAAAGATGATTGAAGATGGCTTAGAAAAAGAAGTACGTAGTTTGCTAGAAACTTATAGTTGGCAAGATCCTGGTATGACCGCAGTGGGGTATCGGGAATGGAAAGGATTCTTTGAAGGCAAGCGCGACTTAAGTGAAACTAAGAATAAGATCAATAAAAACAGTATTCAGTATGCTAAGCGCCAAAGAACATGGTTTAAGCGCAATAGTAGTATAAACTGGGTGAAAAGTTATGAAGATACTTTAAAACTGACAAAGTTATTTTTACATCAAAGTTAGCCAAAATTATACTTTTTACCCCTATATTGATAGATACGTGATAAGCTATTAATGTGATTGAACAATTATTTGGAAGTAAGACACGGGTAAAGTTATTAAGGCTGTTCTATAGTAATCCGAACAGGTCTTTTTATGTGCGTGAAATAACTAGAAAAATTGATGAGCAAATAAATTCAGTACGTCGTGAGCTTTCAAATTTGCTGAGTATTGGAATTATTGCATCAGACAATACTAATAATAGGCTTTACTATGAAATTAATCAGGACTATGAATTTTATGAGCCTTTAAAAACTATTTTTGGATCTGGCGATATGGTTGTTGCCGGCGAGGAAGAAGTAGCTGTACCTGTAAGCTCTATAAAGATAGATCCAGAAGTTGCGGAATTAGCTTCGCTTGGGAATGTAGATCTCGCTTTATATACAGGTCAATTCACGAGAGATGATTCTAGTGGTATAGATATGCTAATTATAGGCGATTTAAATCAAGCAAAGCTTAATAAGTATATGAAAGAACTAGAAACAAAAGAGAAGAAGGAGATTCGTTACGTAGTAATGAGCCCCGAAGAGTTTAATTATCGCCGGCAAGTTAAAGATAGGTTCATTACGACCGTTTTGTCTGCAAAAAAACAGGTTTTAATAGATAAAAAGAAATTAACAGAAGAGGAGTAAGTAAAATGGAATTTCAATATCATGGTGGCAACTGTATAACTATTAATGTTAAGCAATCAAGAGTAGTCATTGATGACAACTTAAAAGAGTTGGGCTTAAAATCGGTAATTAAGAAAGATGATATCGCGCTTTTTACGGCTTTACCGGAAAAGGAGCCTGAAGCTAGGCTGACTATTTCAAATCCCGGAGAGTATGAGGTATCAGAAATTTCATTTTTTGGAATTGCTACGAGGTCTCACCTAGATGAGGAAGGGAAGCAGACCGCCACAATGTATAAGCTTCAGTATGGGGACATCAGAATAGGCATTACTGGACATATACATCCAGATGTCAGCGAGGACCATTTAGAGGAACTTGGGGCAATAGATATACTATTTATCCCAGTAGGTGGCAATGGCTATACGCTTGATCCGATAGGCGCCCAGACGGTCATAAAGAAAATAGAGCCAAAGATCATAATACCTACTCATTATGAAGACTCAGGTATTTCATACCCAGTGCCTCAACAGCCTGTAAGTGAGCTCCTAAAGGCGTTATCTATAGAGCCTAAAGAAAAAGTTACTAAATTTAAGCCAAAGCCTGCAGATCTTGCTGAGAGCATGCAGTTGGTTCTACTTGAGCGATCTTAATTTAGATAATTTTAAAAAAACACCCCTGTATAGGGGTGTTTTTTTATTGGTTTTAAATAAATTAGGCTATTATGCCTTTTTTCTTTAGTGTTCTGATGGCTTGAGTGCTAACTTTCATAGTTACTTTCTTGCCATCAATAACTAATGTTTTAGTCTGCAGATTAGGCTTCCAGACTTTTTGAGTGTGGCGCTGAGAGAAGCTTACGTTATGTCCGTATTGCTTTCCCTTGCCAGTAATGTCGCAGCGTTGCATAGTCTTATTCCTTTAGGATTCCATATTTATTCAGTAGTATATTGTATCTGTTTTTATGAATTTGGTCAAGGACTAGAGGTTGAATCTGCTATAATAAGCGATATGTTTCAGAACTTAGGTGGGACACAATTAATCTTTGTGCTAATTACTATGTTGATTGGCATGAGCGTGCACGAGGCGGTGCATGCTTTTGTTGGTCATTGGCTTGGAGATGATACCGCCGCTGAAGAAGGAAGGCTCACACTAAATCCCTTAAAGCATATTGATATATTCACTACCGTTCTCCTGCCTGTTGTTATGATTCTCGTAGGTCTTCCACCTATATTTGCAGCTAAACCTGTACCGTTTAACCCGATGAGGGTTAAATATGAAGAATTTGGGGCTGCTCTGATTGGAGTTGCAGGCCCACTGAGTAATCTAGCATTAGCATGTCTCGGCGGATTAATCTTCAGGTCGGGTGTAATAGTTAGCAATGGGTGGTCAGACTTTATAGTAATCTTCACATTAATAAATGTAGCTCTATTTGTGTTTAATATGATTCCGTTTCCACCTCTCGATGGGTCTAGGCTACTTTATGCATTCGCGCCTGAACCGGTACAAAATATTATGAGATCTATTGAGATGATGGGGTTAGCGTCTATATTTTTATTAATTTTTATAGGATGGCAGTTTATTGGCCCAGTCGTTCTTTCATTGAATCAGAACATAACCCTGTTCTTACTTGGTGTTCCTGGTTAGAGTATTAAACTTTTATAGATGATAAAAACCTAGCACTGTGAGATAATGGAGTCAGGTCGGGAAGCCAATTATATGATAATCTGAATACTTATCATAAGGGAGCTCAAGATTTATGAGGGCTGTGGCCAGCATGTGAGAGCACCCACCTGAGATTTACATCCCAGGTTGTCAATATTGGTCCCGACTTTTATGATTAGTAAGTATAGATCGGGGTGTGGCGCAGTTGGCTAGCGCGTACGGCTGGGGGCCGTGAGGTCGCAGGTTCAAGTCCTGTCACCCCGACCAGGTAAATAAGATAAATCTGTTAGTATATTAATTATGTGGAAAAAACAAAACAATCAGCTATACAAAGAATTTAAATTCAATGACTTTAATGATGCATTTGAATTTATGAAGGAAATAGCTTCTCTTGCAGAAGCCCGTAGCCACCATCCTAGATGGCTGAATGAATGGAATAAGGTTCAATTTTGGCTTTATACTCATAGCGCGGGCGGGGTGACCGAGAAAGATGAAGCTTTATCTCGCGATATAGATGATGTCTATAAAGATTTCATTAAGCGTAAGCAAAATAACCCCCAGCCAGTAAGTAGCTCCAACAAAGAGGTCAAGATATATGCCGATGGAGGATCAAGAGGAAACCCTGGTCCGTCAGCAGGCGGATTTGTAGTGCTGGATATGAATGATCAAATACTGCACGAAAGTGGTAAATATCTTGGCATTACGACCAATAATCAAGCCGAGTATCACTCTCTAAAAGGAGCACTAGAAGCAGCACTGAAAATGGGTGCACGTATTGTGCATGCTCATATGGATAGCTTATTGGTTATCAACCAGATGAAAGGTATTTATAAGGTTAAAAACAGGGATTTATGGCCAATTCACGAAGCTATAAAAGAGATTACCTCTGGCTTTGATAAAGTAACTTTCACTCATGTGCCGAGGGAGTTTAATAAACTTGCTGACGGGATGGTTAATCAAACCCTGGATGCTCGAAAAGATAAGTAGTATATGTAGCATGGTATAATAAGGCCGCTAGATTACTGGCTAATCGCCCGCTTTTTGTGGGAGGAAAGTCCGGGCAGCGTAGGGGGTGACAGTCGTTAACGGCGACCGGGGGTAACCCTAGGGAAAGTGCCACAGAAACGAAACTACCTCGGGTAACCGAGGAAAAGGTGAAACGAGTGGGGTAAGAGCCCACAGTCCTGTATGGTGACATGTAGGAGAGGTAAACCCTGTCTGCTGCAAGGAGACGTATACTCATTAAGGTCCCCGCCGAGGATACGTCGCAAGAACCGCTCGATCTACTAAGTAATTAGTGGACTAGATAGATGATTAGCGTTCGCTATTTAGCGAATACAGAACCCGGCTTATAAGTAATCTGGCATTTAGGAATAAAAAAACCGCCCCTTACTGGAGCGGTTATTTTATTTAGTAGTTAATTAATCTGAGATTTTAGCAGCTTTAACTACGGCTTCAAAAGCTTTTGGCTCACTTACTGCAATTTCACTTAGTACTTTTCTATCCAAGCTGATGTCGGCAGCTTTAAGACCAGCTATTAGTCTGCTATAGGTGGTTCCATTTATACGGGCAGCGGCATTAATGCGAGTATTCCAGAGTGATCTGAAAGTGCGCTTCTTATTGCGCCTATCACGGTAAGAATTCTGCAAGCTTCTTACTACTGCTTGTTTGCCGCGCTTAATGCTAGACCTGTTAGACCTAGACATGCCTTTAGTAGCTTTGCGCACTTTTTGGTGGCGCTTGTGACTGGTAACTCCTCTTTTGACGCGCATACTTTAGGCTCCTAACTTAAGTTTAATATTTTTAGCAGATTTACCGGTCATTTCTCGGACTCCTGCATAAGTTCTTTTACGGCTAGCTCGCTTTTTTTGCAGCAAGTGGTTTCCGCCGGCACCGCGTAGTAAAACTTTGCCTCTACGGGTAATTTTAACGCGTTTCTTTGTGCCGCTATGAGTTTTTAGCTTGGGCATTTTGATTACTCCTTATAACGAATATTAGCTGTTTGCCATTTAGCTGAGGTTGCTGGTCAACTACAATTGTATCTTGAAAGCTTTCAATCACACGTTCAGCCAGTTTGAAGCCTATGTCGCGGTGGGCATTTTCACGTCCTCGGTAGACTATAGCTATCTTAACCTTATGGCCTTCGTTCAAAAACTCGGTTATCTTGCGTAGTTTTACGCCCAAGTCATGATCGCTGATTTTTAATCCGAAGCGCATTTGCTTTACTTCAAGGTTACGGGCATTGCGTTTGTTCTTCTGCAGCTGTTTAGTTTTCTGGTAGTTATATTTACCCCAATCTATGATTTTGGCTACCGGAGGCTTGGCCTCTGGCGAAATCTCTACAAGGTCTAAACCTGCTGCTTCTGCTGCTTGCAATGCTTCTGCGCGAGACATGACTCCTAATTGTTGCCCGTCAGCGCCGATAACTCTTAACTCGGATGCCCGAATGGCTTCATTCAGGCGGGTTTGCTTATTGATAAACTGCTTCTCCTTACGATTGTAGTTTTCAGCTCATTTTAACAGATATAGATACAGAGGTCAACAAGCTTCGCCACACATTCAGAAGAATACGTAATTCAAAAGTTGACCTTATAAACAAGCCTAATCAAACCTAAAAAGCTATATACATAATATGTTCGTATGTAGATAAGCTCATTGCATTAATCAGCCAGCTAATAAAGGATAGGCAAGGGGAGCACTCAAAGCCTGAAGTTTAATGCGAAGAATAACTGCATTTAAATTAAATAAACCGCTTCAGATAAGCGGTTTATTTAATGGGTAAATGTTTTTCTTTTTTTGGGATGTTTTCTTGTTTGGTGGTGACAATGGCTTGCGAGAGTCCATTGTCACCGGTGTTCTTTTTGTTT
>CAZHAQ010000025.1:0-11093 GCA_964529785.1 uncultured Candidatus Saccharibacteria bacterium | reverse complement strand
TTACTGACGGTCAGATATTTATGGAAACCAACTTATTCCACCAGGGTATTCGCCCGGCTGTATCTGTTGGTTTATCAGTATCGCGTGTAGGTGGTAGTGCCCAGACAAAAGCTGTTAAATCAGTTGCTAAGAGTCTGCGTGTTGATCTAGCTCAGTTCCGTGAACTTGCTAGCTTTAGCCAGTTCTCTACTGATCTTGACGCAGACACTAAGCATCGTATAGAGCGTGGTACAAGACTTACTGAGCTTCTAAAACAACCTCAGTTCAGCCCTTATGCTACCTGGCAGATGTATGTAATGCTGCTGGCTGCTACTGAGGGGGCATTTGACGAAGTAGAGATTAGTAAGATTAAAAAAGCTGAAGCTGCCCTGCTGAGAGAATTTAAGAACAAACACAAGAAAGCCTTGGGGCATATTGATGCTGGAAACGAGCCTGAAGATAGCGATCGTGAGGCAATCATAGCTTTGGCTCGTCATATTGCAGATAGCTATAAACCTGAGGAAAAAGAGGCAAAGTAGTAAATGGCATCTACCCAGCAATTAAAGCGCCGAATTAGCAGCGTAAAAAATACTAAGCAGATCACTAAAGCTATGGAATTAGTTGCTGCTAGTAAAATGCGCAAAGCAACAGAAGCTGCTCATCGCGGCCGGTCTTACCGCGAAGCTGCTCATTCAATGCTATCGCGCTTAACTGCTGTTACCGAAATTAGCGAACATCCTCTATATAAGGCTAGGCCCATTAAAAAGCGTCTATACGTTTTGATTACTTCGGACCGCGGCCTTGCAGGAGCTTACAATGCAAATATTATTAAGCTTTTTACTCAAGCGATTAGCAGTGATCGTAAAAAATCTATCAAGAGCCAGGTCATCATTATTGGGAAGCGCGGTGCTCAGTTTTTACGAAGAATAGAAGGTATAGACATTGTAGGTGTATATTCTGATTTTGGAGATAAGCCGTCAGCTAATGATATTCGTCCAATTCTCGATACTATAATTGAGCAGTATCAAAATGAGGAAACCGATGAGGTGCGATTACTATATACAGAGCATAAATCTAATATAGTTCAGATAGCTCAAAGTTTAGCTATATTGCCAGCGTCATATGACGAAGAAGAGTCTGATGAGCAAAGTTTAAGTGATGTAACTTTTGAGCCATCTGTTACTGAGGTGCTAGAAAATGTTACTGAACGGCTACTGGAAGTACAAATTTGGCAAGCGCTGCTAGAGTCTATTGCTAGTGAGCAGTCAATGCGAATGCTGAGCATGAAAAATGCCACCGATAATGCCACAGAGATAATTGATGACTTGACGCTTGAATTTAATACTGCCCGCCAAGCTAAAATAACCCAGGAGCTAGCAGAAATTACTAGCGGTGCGGAGGCTATGAAATGAGTGAATTTGGCGTAAGGCAAAGAAATCTGCTGTCAGCTTCGAGAAGATATTTGGAGAGTTTAGAAGTTACCCAGGACTTGACTGACAGACTTTCCGAGGAACTGCTTGGCAGTTTTGACAGAAGTAAGCTTACTGAATATAAAGAGCTTTTAGAATCTCGCGAAGGTAGGATAGCTGCAGCTGAAGATGCAGCTGCAAGGATCTTTATAAATCAGAACCCTCGTATAAACGGTCATCTAGAAGAAGCTGTAGTATATAGAACTGCCCAAACAGCGGGGCTTTATATAGTCAGTGAATTACTGCACGTTGAGTATGAAGATCAAGATTCGATCGGTGGGTTAACTGGTCAATATGAAGGCATGAACTTAGTAGGCTTCAGAGCTTCTGCAATTGGTAGTTATGTTGCTGACTTAGTGAAGGCCGATATGTCGGATATCCAGATCGTAACCGCAAATAAAACGGAGGCTATGTAATGGGTGAGAGGCAACCTATAATACCTGACTTAGATTCAGGACTAGAAACTTTAGAAGATTTTGCTAGATCAAAAGGCAATACATTTTTCCCAGAAGAAACAGATATGGACACTGATGGAGTAGCTGTAGCGTCTGGTACTGCTGCTAGCGCATTGGAGGATCCGGAATCAGGCGAACATCTTAATGTAATCAAGACCAAGGAGTAATAATGGCAACTGCAGAAAAAAATAAGACAAGCGAAGGAACTATTAGCCAGGTAGTTGGCGTGGTAATTGATGCTGATTTTGAGTCTGGCAAACTGCCAGCAATTTATAATGCTTTGTCGGTCGATAGCGGCGATAAGAAATTATTGTTTGAAGTAGCTCAGCACCTAAGTGAAACCAGTGTGCGGGCTATAGCACTTGGCTCAACAGACGGGCTGGAGCGCGGTACTAAAATAATTGATACGGGTGCCCCTATTAGTGTGCCGATCGGCGAGGAGACTTTAGGTAGAATGTTTGATGTGGCTGGCGAGCCAATAGATGGCCAGGCTGCAGATTTTAAGCGACGTTCTCCAATCCACCGTGAACCTCCGGCATTTATAGAGCAGTCTGGTGGTGTTGAAATTCTTGAAACCGGAATCAAAGTTATTGATCTTATTAGCCCTATAACTAAGGGTGGTAAAGTTGGTCTTTTTGGAGGTGCTGGCGTTGGTAAGACAGTTCTTATTCAGGAACTTATTAGCAATATAGCTAAATTCCATAGCGGCTATTCGGTGTTCGCAGGTGTTGGTGAGCGAACTCGTGAAGGCAATGACCTGTATTATGAAATGAAAGAATCGGGTGTGCTGGAGAAAACCTCGCTAGTTTTTGGACAGATGAATGAGCCGCCTGGAGCTCGCCTGCGAGTGGCTTTATCCGGATTGACTATTGCCGAAGGATTTCGTGATAAAGGTTCAGACGTACTACTTTTTGTTGACAATATATTTAGGTTTACTCAGGCTGGTGCTGAAGTGTCTGCCCTGCTTGGTCGATTGCCGAGTGCTGTGGGTTATCAGCCAAACCTTGCTACTGAAATGGGTGCCTTACAGGAGAGAATTACGTCAACCCGTAAAGGCTCAATTACAAGTGTGCAGGCAGTTTATGTACCAGCCGACGACCTTACTGACCCGGCTCCTGCCACGACATTTGCCCACCTTGATTCTACGATAGTCCTAAACCGTGCCTTAACTGAATTAGGGCTATACCCTGCTGTTGATCCGTTGGACTCTAGTTCTACAATCTTAGATCCTGAAATTGTGGGTGAAGATCATTATTCTGTTGCTCGCGAAGTGCAGCGAATACTTCAGCGTTATAAAGATCTTCAGGATATTATTGCAATATTGGGTATGGAAGAATTATCTGACGAGGACAAGTTGACTGTATCTAGGGCTCGTAAAATTCAACGCTTCTTAACACAGCCATTCTTTGTTGGTGAGGTCTTTACTGGCAAGCCTGGTAAATACGTTCCATTGTCGGATACGATTGCTGGTTTCCGGGAAATTCTTGACGGCAAGCACGATGATAAGCCAGAGTCTGCGTTTTATATGAAGGGTGATATTTCAGAGGTGAAAGAAGAAAAATAGTGATTAATTTTAAGCTTGTAAGCCTGGACGGAGAAAAGTTCAGCGAAGAAGTTTACGAAATTATCCTACCCACGATGGATGGAGAGATTGGCGTACTGCCTGGTCATATGCCGTTAATTAGCGTTGCCCAAAGAGGAGTAATATCGGTGAGGCGAAGAGCTGGAGAGCCTGATGATATGATGGAGCATTTCGCTATATCTGGCGGAGCTATTGAAGTTTCTGGCAATAACCTGAGGGTGCTAGTAGATGAAGCCGATCACTCTGAAGAGATTAGCGAAGAAGAAGCTAAAGAAGCCTATGAACGGGCCCAGAAGCTAAAAGCAGAAGCCAAAGATCAGGTAAGCTTAAATCAGGCACAGAGTTTAATTGATCGCTCCGCTGTCAGGCTGCAGGTCGCAGGTCTTAAGCGTCGTGGCCGCCGTTAAGGCAGGTTTTTAAACATCCGCTAATACCATAAACTTTGTAAAATAAGATGAATGTAGTCAGTAAGCTTATCGGGGCTAGTTGACTATTTTTGATAACAAATCTGGATCGATTGT
This sequence comes from uncultured Candidatus Saccharibacteria bacterium, assembly GCA_964529785.1. Lineage (GTDB taxonomy): Bacteria > Patescibacteriota > Saccharimonadia > Saccharimonadales > JACDBH01 > JAGQMT01. The sequence goes on along the minus strand of CAZHAQ010000025.1, from coordinate 7,087 downwards.
TTTTAAGAAGCTAGAAAAAATAGCCCCCATTCAAATGTTGTACATATAAAAAGTATCTAACGTCATGGCGGCCGGCGCTTATGTTCAGCAGCAAGCTGATGGGAATATACAACCATACGGTAGGTTTTTATGCTGCAGCCTATCAGGGGCTTGGTAATGGAAATCATCGAGCAGTTATTTTTTAGTCCTAGATAAATATTGCTAATATAACTAGTTGCATTTTCTTCGGTCAACAGTTATTGTTAGTTCATAAATAAATGGAGGTTTTCCCCTTATGACAGTGCGATCAAGAGTCGCGATGTTAGCATCAGAGTTTTTAGGTACTGCTGTACTTGCTACTGTTGCTATTAACGTTTCGCGTTCACAAATAGGAATTGGCTACTTTGTAGCTATTGGCGTAGGTCTCGCTCTAGCGCTACTAGTGCTTGCTTTTGGCAAGACTTCCGGTGCGCATTTAAACCCTGCAGTAACAATTGGTCTTTGGACACTACGAAAGGTCCAGACTATCCAGGCGCTAGCCTACATAGCTGTGCAAATGCTTGGTGGTTTAGCTGCATGGCAACTAGCAAACTACTTTATTGGCAGTGAGCTTAGAAGTATTGCCCCTCAAGAGTTTGACTGGAAAGTTCTAGTTGCAGAAGCATCAGGTGCATTTGTATTCACATTTGCAATCGCGGCTGCTGTTTACCAGGACTTTGATCAAAGTAAGAAAGCCGTACTTATTGGTGGTGGTCTATTCCTAGGTGTTATTACTGCGTCACTTGCATCTAATGCAGTTATTAACCCAGCAATCGCACTAGCTAACCAATCATGGTCTAGGGCTTATGCGCTAGGTCCAATTATTGGTGGTATTATCGGCTTTAACGTCTACGTGTTGCTATTTGCGCCAGTTGCATCTTTGCTTCCATCAAGAAGGAACTCAACTGCATCAGTCGTAACTACAACTACAACTAAAGAAACACCAGCTAAAAAAGTAGTAGCTAAGGCTACAACTAAAACTACTACAAAAGTAACTAGAAAAAAGCCAGCTAAGAAGAAAACTACTACTAAAAAATAAACTATAAAACATACTATAAAACTCCCGGACGTTTTGTTTGGGAGTTTTATATTGTTCTTTACTTTTTAGCTCATTAAGCTTACGATTATTTATAAGATATTATCATAACCGGAGACGTCTAATTGTCTTATGTAGTTACCGGTGAAGGTTATTCGCCTTTGCAAACAGCATATTCGGAAACTGAGCCTATCCCTTTGCGTGACGCAGAGGGTTTTTCTTTTAATGAGGACTTAGATAAATTCGCTCAAGATGTTATGGTGTCCTCTCAAATCCGCTCAGTAAATGAAATGAAAATTGAGTCTATACCTGAAGGCTATATACGCCGAGTTGGACTGACGACTGAGTCTGGTCATGCATACGCGGGGCTTGTCGGTATTACCAAGCACCAGACTTCAGATGTGCCGGTTATAGCCACCAGTGCTTGGCTGACAAGTACAGAGGGGCATAATGAGCACACTGTCCGAAACTTAATGCGACTTGGTAATAATGTAATATTTATTGGTGCTGAAGGTAGCTACAGGCCGAGCAGATTTGCGACCGTTAATCCTCATATTTCTCTAGCTAATTCAGGAGGTGCTCTGCTTGAATTTAGCCGCTTAACCGCTAGTGAGCATAGAGGCATAATGGATCCAGTGGCTAGAGTCTTATTGGGCGAATCGCGCGGATCAATGGTCGGTATGGGTGTGTTAGCGCTAGATAGATATTTTGACCAACAAGTAGTGTTTGCCGATCTTGTCGCTCCCTGCTTTCCTCGTAGGATTAAATTTGGTGATATTGGCCGGCTAGCATCACAAGTTTATAGCGAGCCTGTGTCTACTGCTAAATTAGCTGGCCGATTAACTATGCGTTCACTAGTTCATTACCCGGCTACACTAGATCTTCATCCGTTTTCGGTTTTTCACCAAGCAGCAATTGCACCAGCCCTATTAAGCGGAGAGGCTGGCGAGCTTGCAGGACTAACTAGTAAAGATAAGTTGGTTCACATAACTGGATTTAAAGATGATAAAGCTTCAATGCTAATAGATTGGCAGGATATATTCATTGATCATCCTAATGTTCGCATTACGCCACTGGATGGCAGTCATTTAACAATCGCTGACCCCGAGACCCTGGCTTATATACTTGCCCGCAATCTAGCTTTCCAGCAAGCATATCAGGATGAGCAGAATCTTAATCCCGAAAGCGTGTTTGACGCAGCCCATTTGTACGTTGATGATATTTTAAAAGCCAAGCAGTTAATTAAATAGGCTATAATTTGCTTTTGCTTATATTAATATTGTACAGTGTATAAAACTGAACTAAAACTAAAGTAGGATACTTATATGCCTAGTCAAAAAACTAAAAAAACTCAAACAAAAAAATCTAATAAAACAGCTAGCAGAAAAATCTCTAATGCTAGACGAATTAAGTTACCGCTGTTTTTAATAGTATTTGCGTTAATTGGTTTAGCTATGCTGGTTTATACTTATGCTGCTACGCCAAGAAATAAGGGTAATACTAGGTCTAAAAAGAATTCTGGCACCTTATCTATCCGTTATGTTGAGGAAAAGCCGGTAGTAGTCACGCAGTCAGATGATAGTCTTACATACACCGATAGGCCGCGAGAAATTGAGGTATCAGATAAGAATGTACTTTATTGCACGCCTAGAGACAGTGGCGATATAACAACTAGAAAGCTTTCCCGCCAAGAAGTAGAAAGATTAAAAGCTGACGTAAATGCAGCAATAGATAGTAGTGGTGCTACGGATATTAAGGCTGATGAAAGTGCTGCAGAAGTTAATTCCTATTCTGGTCTAACGATAGAGTTAGGTGGCAGGCGTAAAGATACACGAGTTTTCTCGTCTGATTTAAAGTCGGGTAAGTTTAACGAAGTCGTGGATGCGCTTGAAAGATTATGTAGTGCGGCTACTGAAAAAATTGATGATCTAGAAGTGCCAGTTTGGGACGGCGAAGTTACTCCGTCTACCGAACCAACTTCTTCGCTGCCAAGTAAAATAGCTGACGCGTTGTTGCCTAAGGCTAGCGCCGCAGGTTCTGCCCAAGAGTCTAGCTTTGAAGCTAGTGAACTAGTTAGGCTTACAAATGTCGCGAGACAGCAAGCTGGCTTACCTGTACTTAAAAGAGAGCATTGTTTAAATGCCTCATCTCGTGAATGGAACTTTATACTCACAGCATCAGATAGCTTCTATCATGCTGATATTGGTGTAATAATTCCAAAACACTGTGGTAACGGCTGGGCACGGCTTGGTGAGAACTTAGCTAGAGTGCAGTCAACTAAGCCATCTAATGATGCAGTAGCAACCAAAGCCGCTCATGATGCGCTTATGAGAAGCCCTGGACATAGAGCTAATATATTACACCCAGATTTTAATAAGATTGGTATAGCTGCTCACCGCGATTCTAAAGGCCGTATCGTATATACTCAGCACTTTTGGAAAGATAGAGGTGGAGCGGGCTCTGCTCCTATTAAGTAGCAACGCCTTACCAGGAGCTTTTAATTCTAAACTTTCTAATTATTAGGCCATCAAGTAGTAGATGACTGAAATATCCGGCAACTGAAGCTCCATAAAACAAAAGGCCGGTTTCGCCTATTTGCGCAGAGTTTAAATACGGAATTACTACAATCGGCAAAGGAATTAGAATCATTGCCCATTTGCTATGTGTCCAGCCTCTATGCTTACCGACAATCGGCGTCATAGCTAAAAGACCCAGTATCGCGGCAGCGGCATAATAGCCGTTAACAATTAGAATAATGTCTACGATAAAAGCTAGACCATAGAATATATTTTGCGCTTTGGAATTAGTGTCTACGTCCGGCCAAAGCGCAAATAATATGGACGCTACAAATAGGCCGATAAGAAGCTGCCAGTCGGAACGGAGTATGGTGGTGTCTGGTAAGCCCTTGCCAGGTATGAGGTAGTAGGCTCCCGCTACGATCGTTGCTGCTAATACTCCACCAGCTACATGCCCTTTATAGTTTGCCATTATTTTATTCTACATGTTGCTTGTGGTTAGTAAAGTAATAACTTACTCTACTGTAAAGTTGAAATCACCTAATTTTTGTTTAACGCGGTTTAGTCTTAGTACGCCAACATATGCTAAATCCTGCTTTAAATCATTGTCTTTAAGTAACTTGCCAATCTTTGAGTCAGCTTTTACCGGCTCGCTAATCTGAATTAAAATAAAATTAAGGTTTATATTCATTTCTTTTCTGACTTCCCATACAGCCTGCCCGGTTGTAGCTGAACCGGCCATAAAATCTAGTACTACATCGCCGTCTTTACATACGCATAAAATAAATAGCTTTATCATGTCTACTGGCTTGGGCGTATCAAATACACCTTTAAGCCCCAGTCTATCCAGATCATGTGTTCCCTGCCGCGAGTAAAAATTAAGTATACTCATTAGCGCGTCTTTTGATTCAACTAATAGACTTTTTCTATATGGCCGGCCATTTTTATAAACCAGTAGATTCTTTTCATGTAGTTCAATCAGCCGCTTTTTGTTTGTCCAGCGTCTGGTTTTAAGGGGCTTTAATTCCAGATTGATTTCCGGAATGCTTAAGCTATTAGGTTCACCTGGCGTGGAAAGATCTTTGGCAAAATATATATTGCCATCGTCATCAATGGAATTATAGTTTTTAAGCCATGAATAGCCATCAATATGATCATAGTGATTAAGCAAGCTCTTAAGTTTGGCTTCGGCTTCCAGTCTTCCCTGCTTTTTAAAAGTAGTTTTAACCGTGCGACTTAATTTTAAAATTGTTTGCTTGTAAGTAGGAATGTTAATTCGTTTAGTTTCAAAGCGTTTTGTTTTAGTCTTGTCTTTTGCATAGCAAAGTACATACTCATGAATTGTATTAATGTGTTTTGAATTGCTTCTAGTCGCCTGACGAGTTATTAAAGTGCCTAGCTTATTTTTTTCGCCAAATATTTCATCGCACAGTTTTTTTAAGACGTCATATTCATTATCGTCAATTGAAATAAAGATTACGCCATCTTCAGTTAGTACCCGTTTTGACTGAGCTAGTTTTGGTCTCATAAAATTTGCCCAGTCTTGCCTAGCTCTTGAATCATTGTAAGCAAACTTGGAGCCAGTATTATAAGGCGGATCAACATATATAAGTTTTATGCTACCGTCTTTTATTAGCGCTAATTTTTCTTCAGAGTCACCAATAATATAGCGGTCGCTAGTTGTCACTATTGCTACCTATAAATTCATCATAACTTAAAAATTTACTACCTGGGACGTCTCTGAAGGCTGAATTTTTAGTAATAAAAAGTTCTCTAATTTCCTGTTTAGACTTACCTGGTGGAGCAATGATAACAAAGCCGTATTTTTTAACTAAACTACCAACACTAATACTTTGAGTGCTGCGGGTTGACGAATTGGCTACGCGCCTGACAGCTACTTCAAGGTGCTCGCCAATTTCTCGGTTTTGCCCATAAACAATAGCTAAAAGTTCTGTCAGCCCATCCCAAATAGCGACGGCCAGATAAGTTTTTTTATCTTTAAAGGCTTCGGCTTTCTCAAGGTTAGTATCGTTGAATGTGCCACCCCATGAACCAGCTGAGAAGCTGGCTTGTTTGACTTCTAGGTATTCTTCACTAGAGGTTTTTTTAGCGTCTAGTCCATGCTTGTTTTGGTTAACAAGATCAAAGCCTAAATAGCGGCTTATTAAACTATCTCGTACTTCATTGATAAAGGTGTCGGTATCGTGACGGTTATATTTAGCTTGCAAGCTATATAGCGGTTGCATAGCTTTAACCGCTTCGGTTAGAAAGTCATTATTTATCGGTACATAATTACCTTTGTGAAATATATTTAAATCTTGGTCTTTCAGGTCCACGGCTGCTCCTAATCTTCTAGTAGTCTCTGGTTATAGCTATATTTATCCTAACTGGTTGTAGTCTGGTTGTCTACCTACTGAGTAGTGGTAGTTAAAGGGCGACCGAAATGTTGAACTAAGATAACTTGCTGACCTCGTCCGGTAAAATTATTACTAGAGCATATAGCAAAGCCTACTTCCGTAAAATCAGGATTTATTATATTGTCACGATGCTCTTTACTGTTCATCCAGCCATTAATAGCTTCGGCATTAGTCTTATACCCATAAGCTAGATTTTCACCGGCTTTAGAATATTGATAACCAACTAATTTAAAAAAGTGCCATGGCTCTTGCCCGTCCGGACTATCATGTGACCAGTAGTCACTGTCAATCATATCTTGGCATTTTAAGCTAGCTGACTTATTTAAAAGTTCACTATTCTTTAAAACATTAAGTTTGTACCTATGGCGTTCTCTGTTGGTCGCGTTAGTCAGTCCCTCTACATTAAGGGGTCCATTTATTTTATTATCAGTAGGCGCGGCAGTATGGACGTTTCCTTGGTGTATTGTGCTCTGGCTAGTATAAAAGCGGGTAAGCATGTAGGCCGCTACCATGTATAGCAAAACTATTAAGACGACCTTGTAGAAAAGTTTAACTAAAACAGTCTTAGTGAAACTTGGTGACTTGTTTTTATTATTTGGATCATAGTTCTGCATAATAAACCTTTAATGCTAGTGTTTATTTAAGTTTACTGCTTTTTTGTATAATTTTATAAATTATATTTTTCTAGTTTGCCAAATTGTTAATTTATGTATAATTTAGCTCATGAGTAAACCGAAAGTGGCGCTTGAGAATTATGGCGCAGTATACGACTATTACCAACAAAAGAGGCAGTCTCAACGATTGTCTAAAATCGGCTATGGCGCTATGGCAATGGCCTACCGGCCAGAAGTAGAATTTGCAGCAATGGCAGAAGCCGAAGTTAGAGAGATGATCAGTTCAGGCACGAGACTAATACTTGCTTCTAATCATGTGTCAGACCATGATCAGTACACGGTTGCTGCCATGGCGCATCGTGAGGCGAGTCTAAGAGATTTAAGAGGCAGCACTTTTATCCCGTCTAAAGCTTCATTATTTCAAAATCCAGTACTGCGTACTGGTGTTGACATACTAGGTGGGTTGCCGACATTTAGAATTAAAGA
>CAZHAQ010000024.1:0-11749 GCA_964529785.1 uncultured Candidatus Saccharibacteria bacterium | reverse complement strand
AGAAAGAGGCTGATATCCTGCCTTCAGTCAGTGTAGGCGATGAGCCAAAGATTAACTCGGCTCAAGCCAAGCAAATCTTTGCCAAGCCGCCGGCCCGCTTCACAGAAGGAAGCCTTGTTAAGAAACTAGAAGAACTCGGGATAGGAAGGCCTAGCACCTACGCTACTATCATTAATACAATTCAGGTCCGCGGATATGCAGTTAAAGGTGAGTCCGAGGGCATGCCACGGGATGTAATTACTTTAAATCTATCTAAAGACAAGATTGAACGAGAAGTCATTCAAGAAAATACCGGTTCGGACAAGGGTAAACTAGTACCTACGCCTATTGGTATGGTAATGAGTGATTTTCTAGGTAATCATTTTAACCCTATAGTAGATTATGGCTTTACCGCAAAGGTGGAGGAAGAATTTGACGATATAGCAGAAGGCAGCTTAGACCGAAATAAAATGCTTAGTGAATTTTACGCACCTTTCCAAGAGCTTATTGAAAAATCTGGAGGCATAGATCGCAGTACTGTAGCTCAGGCGAGAGAAATAGGTACAGACCCAAAAACAGGCAAACCTGTACTGGCTCGCCTGGGAAGATTTGGTCCGATGCTGCAACTTGGAGCAACTGAAGACAAAGAGGATAAGCCTCGCTTTGCACCTCTTCCAGCAGGAGCAAAGCTAGAAACAGTTACTCTTGAAGAAGCACTGCATGCCTTCAAATTGCCACGCGTAGTAGGCGAAACGAAAGATGGCAAAGAAATAAAAGCCAATATAGGTCGTTTCGGCCCATACATACAGGTAGATAAAATGTTTGTGAGTATAAAACCGCTCGACCCCCACACTATAACCTTAGAGGAAGCCCGAAAGCTATACGACGAAAAATTAAAGGCAGAAGCAGCTAAGCTGATTGCTAATTTTGATAGTGGCATTCAAATATTAAATGGACGTTATGGCCCCTATATTACTGACGGCAAAAAAAATGCCAAGATACCTAAAGATACCGATCCTAAAAAAATTACTGAAAAACAAGCTCAAAAAATGCTAGACGAAGCGCCAGCTAAAAAAAGATTTACGCGCAAATCTAAATAAATCGCCATTTTCTCGCTATTAAGCGAACAAAATCAATATTTACTACATTTATCCACTGCTTCTACAGATTAGCAAAATTATTACATGATAAATTACCATAAACAATATGTGCATTTCCTGCTATTTACTGCTACAATAAGTATCAATAAACATGTGATATAATTTGTTTGACAATTAAAAATATTACTGTTACAATAGCATTATCTAAGGTGTTATTGACCAACTTTAAAGAAAGCGAGATACGTCCAAATGGCCGAAACCACTGCACAAAAAACTACTCCGAACATCAGTACTGCCGTCAACGATGTCTTAAAGAGTATCGACCGTGAACGAGAGCGTGAAATTATATCTCGTCGTTTTGGACTATATGATCGTCGTGAAACTTTAGAGCAAATTGGTGAACTGCTGGGGATTACCCGGGAACGCGTCCGTCAGCTGGAAAAAGCTGTGGTCACGAAATTAAAAACTAGTGCAAATAAAGGCGAGTTTGAAGAGCTGCTTAAGCTACAGGAAGTATACGTGCAAGAGCTTCATCGCCTTGGCCTTGCTGCCAGAGTTAGCGACATTAGCGCCAAGCTTACTAAGGACAATCTAAAAACTGATCAGGCTCAAGTTTCTTTTATAGCTATGCTATGCCCTAAATTAGTTGTTTTAGATGAAAACGATTTTTATTATCATGCGATTGCCATTGCCTCAGAACATGAAAAAGAGAGTCTGAAGAGTCAAGTAGATAAAGTGCTTGCTGCAATCAAAAAGATAGGCGAACCATCAGGAATTGATAAAGTTGCTGAAGCAGTAGGCGATAAGAGTGTTGCCCATACTAGGGCTCTTGCCAGCATAAGCAAGCAAATAGCTAGCTTAAACGGCAGATGGGGGCTAGTGAAATGGCCAATGGTCAATCCTAAAAATATACGAGATAAGATATACGTTATTTTGTTTGAAAATGGCAAGCCAATGCATTTTAATGAGATATCTGAATCTATTAAGGGATCATCATTTAAAAGGAAAGACGTAACTACTCAAGCTATCCATAATGAGCTTATTAAGGATGACCGCTTCGTACTAATTGGCCGTGGCATTTATGCTCTTAAAGAATGGGGATACAAGAAGGGAACTGTCGCTGATATAATTGCTGAAGTTCTTAAGAAGTCTGATGAACCGCTGCACCGTGATGAAATAGTCAAAAGAGTACTAAAAAAGCGCCAAGTTAAAGAAACTACTATTTTACTTAACCTTCAGGGCAAATCGCAGTTTAAAAGAGTTGCTAAAGCTACGTACGAACTAGCTGAAAGCTAGTCTACTCTAATCTTTTATATTAAAGCCGTACATACTATAGCTGCCCAGCACTGGGCAGCTATATTTTATAGTTTAAGTAATAATTCAGGTTATAATATAAAGAGCTTATGAATTGCTTGATTGATTTAAAATTAATAGACTATGAGTTTAGTAGATGATATTTAACAGAAAACCAAAAATTCCTGTTGAAGATGTCTTGCTATTGCTTGAAATTCCTAGAACCAACGACAAGAAAGAACTGGCAGCCGAGCAAATGCTAGCTAGCTTGCATGGTATTTTGCGGACAAAAAAAGAAGTAAAATTTGATGGTGGCCTTCAAGATCATATCTCCCTAGAAATGGTTGCGATAGACCAGAGAATCAAGTTTTATATTTGGACTCCTAAACACTTGCAGGCATTCGTTGAAGGGCAAATCTATGCTCAATATCCAACGGTCCAGATTTACGAACAGCAAGATGATTACTCTAAGAGACCGCTGAACCAAGACGTAATTTATACAAGCGAGCTTGTACTTACCGATAATGAGACGATCCCAATTAAAACTTTTCCCAGTTTTGAAGTAGATCCTCTAGCCGCTATTACCGCCACCCTTGCTAAGTTGGACGAGCCAGGCGAAGAAGCATGGATCCAAATAATGGCTCGACCAATATCTGACGATTGGCACAAACGAGGCAGTCGTATGATTAGGCGCATCCAAGGTGGAGGCGGACTTCTTGGGGGCGGCACAGGCAGCTACATTGGCCAAGCCTTAGGAGCCCTAGCTAAACCACCTGAAGCAACTCAGAATACTGCCCCTGAATTATCGGAGCGCGACAAAACCCGTATCAGAGCTATAGAAGAGAAGGGAACCAAATTAGGCTATCAGGTAAAAATACGGATCGTCTATGCTGGTCCTCATGAGCACTTGGCAAAACTTAGAATGCAGGCTATTCAAGGAGCCTTTAAGCAGTTCAACACTACTAATTTGAACGGCTTTCAAGGGAAGGGTGGTAGTTTTAGTTCGGATAAGCTAGCTGAGTATCAGGCAAGATTTTTCATAGATAGTGGCTATATACTAAATATAGAAGAGCTAGCTAGCCTCTTCCACCTACCCCACACAACAGTTGAGACTCCTAATATTGTCTGGGCAACCACTAAGACGGCCGAGCCTCCTGCCAATATCCCCGTACAAAAACCAGGACAAGAAAATAGCATCAGCTTATTTGGTGCTACTAATTTTCGCGGAACTAATACTGTTTTTGGTATTAACAGAGCTGATCGTGGCAGACATGTTTACATAATTGGTCAAACAGGGGTAGGGAAAAGCGGGCTCCTAGAGCTGCTTACCTTATCTGATATTTATTATGACCAGGGGTTTTGTGTAATTGATCCTCATGGTGATTATGCTCAGAATATTTTAGAGTTTATACCTGAGAGACGAATTAAGGACGTAGTCTACTTTAACCCTGCAGACACAGAGTTTCCCATAGGTTTTAACCCTCTAGAAGTCATCGACCCTGCTTTTAAAAACCACACCAGCTCAGAACTAGTCGGTGTGCTAAAAAGAATGTTTGAGTCTTGGGGGCCTAGGCTGGAATATATTCTCCGTTACACTATTCTAGCCTTATTAGATACGCCAAATTCAACAATGCTTGATATTACCAGAATGCTGACCGAAAAAAAATTCAGAGACAAGGTTATTGCTAATATAACCGACCCAGTAGTTAAGACCTTCTGGACCACTGAATTTGCTAGCTGGAACGATAAGTTTGCCGCTGAAGCGGTAGCGCCGGTATTAAATAAGGTAGGGGCGTTCGTTGCCAACCCAATGATTAGAAACATAGTCGGCCAAACAAACAGCACTTTTAACATTCGCAGCATTATGGATGAAGGCAAGATACTTGTAGTTAATCTAAGTAGGGGACTTGTAGGCGAAGATAACGCAGCAATCCTAGGGTCATTAATGGTAACTAAAATCCAACTAGCAGCTATGAGCCGCGCAAATGTAGCACTAGATCAAAGAAAACCATTTTACTTATACGTAGACGAGTTTCAGAACTTTGCAACTGATTCCTTTGCAGTTATTTTATCTGAAGCTCGTAAGTATGGGCTAAACCTAACTGTAGCAAACCAGTATGTTTCCCAGATGAACCCTGTGGTACGTGATGCAGTTTTTGGCAACGTCGGGTCTATGGTAAGTTTCAGGGTAGGGGCGGATGACGCATCTTATCTGGCAAAATATTTTACTCCTCAGTTTGAAGCTGAAGATATAATGACATTACATAACCGCAGCTTTGTTGCCACTATGACTATTAATGGAGAAAAATCCATACCATTTAGCGGTACAACGCTAAATCAGCCTCCTCGACCAACAAGTTATGTAAGCCATATAACCGATTTTTCCCGAAAACAATATAGCTTGACGAGACAAGAAGTTGAGTCTCGTATAAATAGCAATATGAACGAATCTCCAGCTTATCAAGTAGCAACTGGCCAGCAAAAGCCCGTAAAAGACAATAAGCCCACCCAGAAGACTGCTAAGCCCGATTCGTCTACAAATGCCTCTCAGGCAAGCATAAAGCCTTTAAAGGCTGTTCTAAGCGCAGCCAAGACTGCAAAAGCCAAGGCTAAGCAGCCAGCAGGACAGGCCAACGATCAGCCTGAGTCTCCAGCCGCACCATCAACCAAGAAGAGAAAGAGAACTCGCTCCCGCCGCAAAAAGAATAATCCAGTTAATGACAATACAAAAAACGAACAGATTATTAAGCCGACTATAAACATTAAAGAACCTCAAAATTTGCCAAAAGATAGCGAGCACACAATTAGGCTAAGATAGCCAGACCAAACAAACAATTGGCAAGGCAGGGCAATTAAAATCAATATTAAATATAAAAAAGTGGAGTGGAAAGTAAGTTTAGGCATGGATTAATATAATAAAAGTATATAGAGTTAATGTCGTACAATGTATATTTTGCGACTTTCTATAAGGTATAAGTACATGATTAAGCATACCTATGCTGCAGGGGACATTATGTCTAAATACGTCATTTAAGCTCCTATACACATCCATTTAAAGAAAATCCTAGTATTCCATCATTTGGATTCACCCCTCAGTATTTACTATATAGATCTGCAGTGATATTTATCTCAAACACTAACACTTGGATAGATTTGCATTTTCGTGAAAACTTACTCTAAGTATGTTTTTTCACGAGTTTTCCACACCCCTGCCTTCTTTACTACCCTATTTGCATTATTTGCTTTTTTGTATTTTTGTATGTTAATATACTTTTTTCAGTAGACATTCATTATAAACATTTTACGAACACCGGAGGGGCAACAGGGAGTACTCTTCCCTAGCACCATTGCTGCTACATACTAAATATACAGAGTTTATTTATAGAATACCTTCTCCTCTACCCTTACATCTACATACTCCGAAGGTGCTATACCATTCCCTGCTAAATGCTCCTTAACAGACAGGAATCCCCCTACCTGCTGCCTTACATCATTAGTGGTGTCTGTTTTGATGTAATAGGGTAGTCCTTCTAGATGTATGTGCAGTTCATTTACGCCAGTAGGCAAAGTTAGTTGCGATATCTTATATTCTTTCTGCTCTAGCTGAAATTTAGCACCTAAGATGAATTCTACGGTATCAGCCGGCAATGCTTGCTTGCCGACTTCAAATTCAATGTTATTTTGATCCTGAACAATAGGCATGCCCGCCTTATCTTCAGAAGACAAAAGCCTTACTTCAGACACGGCAATTCCAGTCTTATCAAGCACAAAATTTTTAGTATTGGATGCGAGTATAATTTTAGGCTGGCGTATATCCAATAAAACAGTTGGCTTTCGGCCAATTACAGGTAATCTAACCGCGGCAACCCTAACTTCTGGGTAAGCTTTGATGATTTCATCTTCTATATCACCAGTATTTATAGTAAATTTTGTCTTATTTGAAGGCTTATCGTTTAGTATTTTTTCTATTCCGGCAGCATACTCATCATTTGTCCGATATGGAGATTCTTGTCCAGGCAACACTGAAACGGCAGGCTCAACTGTAAGCGTAGCACTAATAAGCAGACTGCCAATTATAACAGTTATGGCAATTACAGCTGGGATTAACCTTAGTTTATTGCCTACTTTGCTTAGGTCTATAGTTTTCTCAGCCTTTTTCTCGAGTCTACGCTCTTGCGACTGCGCCTGACCATAATAAGAGTTCACTGCAATCTTTTCGCGGTTACGAGATGATTGCCTGGGCCTACTAATATCGCTATTGTACTTGGTCGGCTTCATTAATCCCTTTTACCTGTTTGCTTTATAAGTAACAAAGCTAGTTCTTTGGCAGCCTCAGGCTTTGCCAACAGAGAAAAATTCATAGCGATTTCTTCTCTTAGTTTTTTATTTTCTAGCAAAGATTTTAATGTATTGAATAGCTCGTCTTCTTTACTCTGATCAACCTGCACTGCAGCCTTTTTCGCCACCAAATAATCAGCGTTTTTATGCTGATGTCCACCTGCTAGATGACCTGGAACCACTATAGTAGGTTTTGACTGAAGAGCCAGCTCAGCTATGACTGTAGCGCTTGCACGTGAGATTACTATGTCAGCTGCACCAGTGTACAAATATGGATCTTTAACAAAGCCAGTAACCAGCAGACGCTTTTTGTCGCCCTCCTTGATAACCGCCTCGTACTCACTTCTAGTCTTAGCTAAGTTTCTTTCTCCGGCAATATGAATAATGCCTAGATCATCTGAAATATTAATGAGCTTATTAGAGATATTAATTATCGCCTTGTTCAGCAGTTCGCCTCCTTGACTACCGCCTATTACGGTAACAATCTGCTTGCAGTGGCCAAGACCCAATCTTTCTTTATATGTATTCCGCAGTTTTTCGTCTACTTTTTTAAAATCTTTAGCAACCGGTATCCCAGTATAAAAAGTCTTATCCTTAGGATAACCGTAAAGCTGACTTGGCATACCGGTGGCATGAGCCTTAGCCCAGCGGCTTATTATACGATTGGCCAGACCAGGCACTGAGTCAGAGTCATGAGTAATGAATGGCACCTTTAGCCTTGCGGCGGCCAGGCCAACTGGTACCCCTACAAAGCCGCCTTTAATAAGTATGATTTCTGGCTTTTCTTTTCTTATTAGTTTAACTGCCTGCCTGTAACCGGCTACCGTTTTAAATAAGTCACGGATATTTAGAAAAATGGTCTCAAAATCTGTAACTTTTTGGATTAATGATTGGCCGGAATAACGGCGCATCTTACCCGCGGGTATTTGATATAAACCAGAAAAATTTGAATCATCTTCGTACAAAGACGCAAACTTGCTGCCCTTTTCACATATCCCGATAATATTTATACCAGGCTCTAGTCTCTGTAGCTCATTAGCGACGGCTAGCAGAGGTGTAATATGGCCGCCGCTGCCCCCGCCTATAAGAAATGCTTTCATCGCTTATACTTGTTTCCTTACTTGTAAATAAACTAAATTTTGAGATCTGGAAAGCCAGGCCCAGAGCGCCAGTCACAAACAGCAAACTTGTTCCTCCATAACTAATAAACGGCAAAGTAATACCTTTAAGCGGGATAAGACCAAGCATAGCTCCTATATTAATAAATGCTTGAACGCTAAACCAAGCTAATATGCCGGTAATTAAAAGTTTACTGAAATCATCAGGCGCTTTTTCTATTATTTGAGTCAATCTGCCAAATAGCATGGCATAGCCCGCTATTATTATTGACACCCCTAGAAACCCGAATTTTTCTGCCAGAATGGCAAATATCGAGTCGTTAGCAGCTTCAGGTAAATAGCCATAAGCCTGAACGCTTCTTGCTAACCCAAGACCAAAAATACCCCCTGAACCAACAGCAATTAGAGCCTGACAGGATTGGTAGCCACTATTTTGACAGTCAGCAGCAGGATTCAAAAATGTAGCCACCCTTCCCCTACGATACGCAGAAGGAATGATTAATATTGCCGCTAGGGCTATAAATATGAGTGCTATTTTGGTCAATTTCTTAAATGGCACGCCGGCTATATACATCATTGCCCCGATCATACCAATCATAACTGTTGTAGAGCCGAAGTCGCTTTGAAGCATACCGACCGCTACAGCGATAGCTGCAACTGCCATAATGATAGGGTTGAGCGTAAGTTTTTCACTATCCAGCTTGCCTTCTGATTTGCGTCTTGCCAGCATATCAGCTAGCCATATCAAAAGTGTGAACTTTATTAATTCTGCAGGCTGAAATGAAATACCACCGAACTGTATCCAGCGGTATGCGCCATTAATCTGCTCACCTAGGACCAGAACTGCTATAGCTGATATTAAAGATAATATACCTAATGGCATAATGAATTTACGCCAAGTCTGATACGGAATTTTAGACAGTAAAATAAACGCAGCTGCGCCTAGAAGTATTGCAATTAGCTGTTTAGAGATATAATAGCCCTCACTAACTCCATTAAGTGCACTCATGCCGGGGCTTATTGAGTAAACCACTATTAAGCCAACGGATAGTAAGCCCGTAGCAATCATCGGCAATAAGTAATCCGGCTTATGTCTTCGCCTACTGCCGCTAGGAGCCATTTAGAGCTCTCCTGTTTGGTTTAACTAGTCTATATATATTCATGTTTATTTAATGCATATTTTTGTGGTTTATAAGTTTCTATACTATTGTACGCCTATTACGCCAGATGCCAAAACCAGTAGCACTATGATTTAGGCGTAACTCCAAAGTTATCAACTAGCATATTTACAATGTCGCTGAATATAGGTGCGGCTGCTTGCGAACCTGCATAGCCTGGTATTTTAGGTTCTATCACACTTACAGCTATTACATACTCAGGCTTATCACCACCTACAAATCCCAAGTAGGTGCCGTTAAAACGATCTTTATAATAACCACCTTCAGGGCTAGCTATTTCTGCCGTACCCGTTTTACCGCCAACACTATATCCTTTTCTTGTAGCACTAGCGATATTCTGTCGAGCAACGCTCTCCATAAGCTCAACTATCGAAGCCGAAAGCTCAGGATTTATGACGTTCTCAGTTACTTTTTCAGATTCTTTGATTATATCTCTACCGTCTTTGTTTTTAACGCTATGCACTACAGACGGCTTATAGTAAGTACCGCCGTTTACAATACTACAGAGGGCTCCGGCCATCTGAAGTGAAGTTGCTGACAACCCTTGGCCAAATGAAGTGTTGGCATATATAACGTCAATACCAGCACCCTTGTCTTCTGGCCCAGGTATATACCCGCCCGCTTCACCTGCCAGCTCAACCCCTGTAGGTTTACCTAGCTGGAAACGTTTCGTCATGTAGTCATGCCAAGTTAGCCTGGCTCGCTCATTAATTCCACCACGACCTATCTGCTCTAGTAGCCAGACAGCACCAGTGTTCAAAGATTCCACTAAAGTGCTCTCTACAGTTTGGGTACCTTCACTGTTATGAGTATCAGTAATTTTACGATCACCTATTTCAACATACCCCTTGTTATAAAAAGCAGTACTCGTAGAAACAACACCTTGATCCAGAGCTGTGGCAGCAGTTAATACTTTCATAACTGAGCCCACTTCTATAGGAGCAGTAACTGCAGCATTGGAAAAATCTGCCAAATTGCTTGTAGCAGATATATTATTAGGATCATAACTGGGATAATTAGCCATTGCGACTATTTTTCCAGTTTTTGGATCCATTATTACCGCGCTACCATGGTCACTTTTAGCACGCTCTAGTCCGGATTTCAGTAAATCTTCAAGTTGCTGTTGAATTCCAATATCTATTGATAGAGTAACCGATTGGCCTTTCTCTGGCTCGGTAATAACATTATCTGGGCTTGATACTAACGGAACGCCTTTTGCATCTGTAATTGCCTTTAGTTCTCCTGGTTTGCCGCTAAGCATTTCATCTAGAAATTGCTCAACTCCATATTGCCCCTTTCCTTCATCGTTTACAAAACCTAATGTTTGTGCGGCTAATACTCCTTGAGGATAAGTACGATAAGACTGTTCGCGGGTTCCCACACCTGCAATGTCCAACTTACTAATCGCTTCGTGCTGGTTACGGTTTAGTTTTTTAGCAAGGACAACATACCGTGTACCCTCTGTCTTTAATTTAGCCGTCAATTCCTCTGCAGAAACACCTACAATTTTTGATAACTCTACAGCCTGTTTTTCCGGGTCTTTAACGTACACTGGGTCTGCAAAAAGTGTATATTTAATTTCATTTAACACTAGTGGTGTAGTACTGTTGCCATTTTTAGCTAGAATTATCCCCCGCTCCGCAGGAATTTGGTACTCTTTTAGCTGATAATTCAAAGCTGCCTTAGAATAAAAATCATGCTTAATTATCTGTAAATAAAAAGCTTTAATTATAAATACTGCACATACAGATAAAAGAACGCCATACATTATCCTGGCGCGTTTATTGCTGTCAGGCCTCGGCTTTAAAGCGCTTGCGGCCTTTTTATTAGCATTGGGATTATATCTTACTGATACAACTGGCAAGCCTTATTTCCCCTTTTAATTTTGAACTATAGCAGAAGGTGCAACAGATACCATATCGTTAGCAACTGGGCTATTCTTTGCACGCTCAAGAGATTGCAGTCGAGCTGCTGCAACTTCTAGCTCATCGTGTTCGGTCTGTAAACTGGCAGACTCATTTCTTAATTCATCAATCTGGTAGCCAAATGCATTGGTTTTGGTCACCTGGGATAAATACAGTATACCAAGAATACAACCTAATATTATTAATATAATGGTATTGCTTACCGGACCAAAACCCCGCTGGTCTCGTTTAAAGACAGTGGTATTTTGATTGCGACGAGCATACCGCTGGCGGTTCATAGCCAGTGAGCTTGAATACGTCATAGGCGTTTTTGTTTTTGAAATGCTTTACCCTCTTACAGGTACATAACTTCCTTTTTGACTGGCGTCTAGCTATTTTTGCTAGACGCCATATGTCATTGAACAAACAGCTTAAAGTACTCTGACTTTAATCCTGTAAGTTCGGGAGTTGCTTTTTACCTGTATAGGCATATCAAGCATCTCCTTTCTTTTTGTTGTTTATTTTTGCTACGGCACGAAGTTTTGCACTTCGTGATCGCGGATTGGAAACTAATTCATGTTGCTCGGCAGTAATTGGCCTTTTTGTTAGTAGTCTGTAGTCAGAATCATAGCGATCCCCCGCTATTTCAGCAAAGTATCGCTTAACTATCCTGTCTTCCAGGCTGTGGAATGTTATTACAGCCAATCGCCCTCCCGGGGCAAGCAGGTTCACAAGTAATGGCAGCGTCTCTTTTACGAGTCGCAACTCATCATTCACAGCAATGCGAAGCGCTTGGAACGTTCGCGTTGCTGGGTGAACCCTACTGTACCCCGGCCAAG
>CAZHAQ010000023.1:0-12031 GCA_964529785.1 uncultured Candidatus Saccharibacteria bacterium | reverse complement strand
TATATTTTACCTTTATTATTTTTTGATCATTAATACTAAGATCTGAGATTTCGGCATCATCAATCGTAAACACTTTGTTATCACTGTCTTTAAATTTCCTAGCTACAAATTGAGCTGCCGACTTGTTATCAGCACCATGGAAAAGCACTTCTACCGGTACGTCAGAACCACTATCTATCCCGCTAACCGTAAAGCTTAATAGGCCTAATGGATAGGAAAAGTTCCCATTGTCCTTTAGCTGACTGTCTGCTTCGCTAAAAGCATTAATAGCAGAGATCACTGAACCGGCAGGAGATGTAATCGTAACAAAACTATTTGTCTTAGCATTCTTACTTGATGCTACATGCGGCTGCTGAAAGTCTGGGATACCATCATTATTTGCGTCGCCGTTATTAGGTGTCGCTTGTTCTTGTGCATCGGGCACACCATCATTATCCGAATCAGGTCCCAGTCTCTCTTCAACCCAGGCGTTATGCGACATTATAACGTCTAGAACTCCAGGCGTGTTAGATATATTTACGAGTTCACTTCCGTCAGTATTAACGGTAAATATATCTGTCGATAAACTATCTTGATCAAACCATGAAAATGCTATCTTCTGGCTATTAGGTGCCCAAGTTGGAATGGGCATTTGGTATATGGATACATCAGATACAACAGTACTGATATTATAAGAGCCGCTTAAGTCTACTAGCATTAGATCAGCTGTATATACTCCGCTTTCTAAATCACCAGATTTAACGTTAAAATAAGATGCCTTTTTTCCGTCAGGGGAAACATATGGTACAAGCACAACTAAAGTTGAAGGATTACTTATATCTATATCTACATCAGCTATTTTAGTTTCCTGGCTGCCATCAATATTAGATCTAAATAGTCCTTTTACTTCTACGACTTCCACGCCCTCTTCTTCAGTAAGTTCAACTCCGAAATAATACAGCTGGCTGCCATCAGGGCTAAATGATGCGCCAACCGTTTCCATATTAGATATCGGTGTTTTATTAGAACCATCACTATTTATGATGCTTGTGCGATAACCATTACCCACTTCTTCAACTACAGTAATTTTCGTACCATCGGGAGACCATTTAGGCAGAGAAACCAAGGTTAGTTGAGCTGGGTTAATGCCTAAAGCTATATCGCCACTACCATCAGCCTTTACTATATGCATGCCAGTATCGCTAATGTAAAGAATCTTGGTTCCGTCTGGGGAGATTACTGTCGGCGACATAGGAGATATTTCGCCTACTACTGACATGTTTGAACCATCGCCATTCATAATCACTGCATTGCTTGTACTGCCCTCAAAAGTCGTTGCCGAAATTTTTTCTCCAAAGCGAGACACTGAAGGAAAATTAGTGAAATTGTTACTGGTTAGCATTTGGCGTCCAGTTCCATCAGGATTAATGGATGCAGTATTAAAAATAAAATCGCTTTCGCCAATGATGCCGCTAGTATAAATAATTCTTCCATTTACAGCGGAGGCTTCTACTTTCCCCTCAATCAAGTTGCCAATAGGAAATACCTGAGAGCCTAGAAACGCCCCAACTAGAACAAGTACTTTTATGGTTTTTGTCTTCATTTTTCCTCTTATTGTTAAAGCTCTTCCTATCTGGAATAAGCTCATGCTTAGATACAATATAATATTTATTCTAAATAATATCAAATGTACGCTTTAAAAAGACTTTGTTTGGGTAAAATTTTAAACAGTAAATTTGGTTCAGATACACCTTGTTGATTGTAATTTATCTTAACCATCAAAAAATGACGCATCACTCCTTAAAAGAGCGGTTTGCGTCATTAGCTGAGTTATTTTCATTCCAACATGGTGGGGGTGACAGGATTTGAACCTGTGACCAATCGGTTATGAGCCGACTGCTCTAACCACTGAGCTACACCCCCGTGCAAGAACCAATGGCTGTCTTTATAACAGAGGAGATTATATCAGAAATTTGATTGCCCGTTAACCGCTAATGAATATTTAATTAAACTTAAACGTCTAAAATGAAGTCCTGGCCGATTATACTACGGGTATAAATAACTAGCGCAATGCTTGCAAGAAGCAAAATTATTAACAATACAAAACGTTTTCTATCACTCATCTACTGACTCCAGTTTAGCGGTTACAACTAGCCTTTCCCGAGTAGACCAGATAGGGTGACAGGTATAAAGGGTTAGCATCGGGTCCTGGCTAGCGTCTTCTATATAAATATCTGTAGGTTTTACAATCTTAGTTTCATTTACTTTATAGGTATAGAGTTTGCCTCCCCAAGCAAGCGTAATTAGGTCATCTTGTTTTAACTTGTCCATATGGTAAAAGACCGCTGGATCTTTATAGCTAAATCTGTGACCGACTAGAACCGTATTACTTCCTTTATCTGGTGTGCTTGAATGCGGGATATGCCAAACGCCCTTATTTACAAGTTTCTCATTATTGCCGACCCAGATTTTTTCATCCAAGTGCATATCTGGAATAATTAAGTGATCAAAAGAGCGATCTATCTCTTTTCGTTCTTCAACGGTCTCTATTGATTTAGGCTTAGACACTATATTAGCTACCTGGTATGTAACTTTAGGCAACAGCGGCATAGCTATAACATAGGAATTAAGAAGAATAATAATCAGAATCAATGCCTGGTTAATAATACTCAGGTGCCTATCAAACCAATTTTCTTTAATCACAACTAATATATTACCTTAAACTTAATAATTAGGTAGTGCTAATAACAAGCTTTAAATAAATGAGCTCATATATAAGCTATAGTTAAAAGTGTTTACTTTATTCGTTAGAGTAAACTGCAGTACCTTTTCACCGACGAGCACTAGGGAGTATCATGTTCAATCATCAGGCGAAAAACACCCCTACCTTGATAGCTGCAGTATTGGCTATTGATCTTGAACCAATAAAATTCAGCCTCGTAAGCCCAAAGGGCAGCATCGGCTGGACTAGGCAAAGGGCCGATGAAACGGAAAAGAAATACCGGCAATTCTTATTCCTAATCGCCGCAAACCGCGGCGCGCTAATTCCGCCCACCCAGGATATAGACACATTCTGGCATGCCCACATACTGGACAGCGTCAAATATCACGACGACTGCCAACTGATTTTTGGCTTCTACCTGCACCACTTCCCGTACCACGGCGTTAGAAGCGAGCAGGATGCCAAGGATTTGAAGCAGGCATTCATCGTTGCCCAGAAACTCTGGTTTGATGCTTTCGGTGCGCCAATGATTGATCCTGGCGACCCGACTCCGGGCTACGCCCACTGCGGATCAATTGGTAGCAGCTGGCGGCCGAGACTTTAGTCGCAAAAGGCAACTGCCACTACTCTCTTCGCCCAATACCGGGCCGGCCGTGAGGGCGAAGAGAGTTTAACTATCTGCTGCAGTAAATTCCTGCAGTAAGCCAAGTAAATTATCTGCAGATTCGCTTGCCATTAACTGCTCTCGCATTTCTTTTGCGCCATCAAAATCCGAAACATATATCTTGCAGAACTTGTTTAATGTATAAATCGGCCTGTCGCCTGATTGCCAGGTATTTTTAAAGAGCTCTACATGCTTTTTAAATATATCAATTCTTTGATGCTTAGTGAGATTTGGCCAGGGCGAGCTATCTTTAGCAAATATATATGGGTCTTGAAAAACTCCGCGGCCTATCATAATACCGTCAAGGTTATACTTGGCAATCAAGTCCTCGCCGTGCGATCGGTTTTCTACGTCGCCATTACCAATTATTTGAGTATTAGGGGCTACCCTATCCCTAATAGCCACAACCTCGGAGGCCAACTCCCAGTGGGCTGGGACTTTGCTCATTTCTTTTCTAGTGCGCCAATGAACAGTTAGCATAGATATGTTTAATTCAAGTAGAAATTCTATCCAGCTAAGATCAATTTCACTAAAACCTATACGCGTCTTAACGCTGACCGACATACTGCCAGCACCTCGCTTTGTAGCTTCAATAATTTCTTTAGCAAGCGGTCGGTTTTTAATCAGTGCGCTACAAGCTCCATTTTTTACTTCACTTTTTGCCGGGCAGCCCATATTAAGATCAATGCCGGCAAAATTTACTCCTTCGGGCAGTCCGACCTCTCTTGCGATTGTACCGTCAGAAATTTGCCTGGCAATAGCTTCAAAGTTATCAGGCTTTAACCCCCATAACTGAGCAACCAGTGGACCTTCACTTGCTTTAAAAAGTAGTTTTTTTAGCAGCTTGGAACGACCAGGACTCATAAGCCCGTCGACATTCACAAACTCAGTGAAGTAAAGATCAGCTGGAGCACAGCCATGAACAATCTGACGAAAAACTGTGTCCGTCACATCATCCATTGGCGCCAGTATAAATAAACTCTTAGTTGTTACGATTCCTACCCCATATCTCTCTAATGTCGTCAGATGGTCTTTCAGGCAGCTGATCAGCACCTACACTATCTATCACCGACCTCTCTCTGCGCAGTCGTCTTTCTTTAGCTTTATCAGCAATTCTAGCAGCTTTTAAGTACAGCTTATCGCCTTCGCTCAATCCCATGCCGATAGGCACTTCCCCTATATATGTATCGCCATCAAACTGCTGTTCGCTTGAGCTGGAAATACCTTTATATTCTTCGATAGATACGTCTGGCGGTACGATTTCGCCGGATTCATCTTCAACAGCTGGTGGAACTGAAGAGTAATATTCTTTCATAGTTATATTATTATATCACGCTTTTGTTTATTTGTCTATATTCCAAATCTATTTAAGTAAGGTTGTTTGGCCTTTATTCCCAGCGAAAAACTTTAAAGGCAATTATATAAATCACTACGGTCCAACCGCCAATTATCGCCAGCTGCGGCCCCAGCTCAACTAGTGAAGCATTCTCTGTAATAATTAGCCTGATTGACTCTACAATTGGTGTTAGTGGTATAAACCTAGTTATTGCCTGCAAGAACTCCGGCATTAAGAAAATTGGGAAGAATACGCCGGATAAGAACATCATTGGCAAGGTTGCTATTTGAGCAAGCGGAGCAGCTTGGTTCTCATTCTTCGCCCAGCCGCCAATTGCCAGCCCTATGCCAAATAGCATAATTACCCCAGCTATAACAACAAATGCTAAGTTGAAATAATTTCCACGCATGTTTAAGTCAAACAGAAGCACTGCAACTGTAAACATTAGAGCAACTGACAATAAACCTATAAGAGCATTTGATATAACATTGCCTATGAAGTACTGCCATACCTTTAGCGTTGTAGTTTGGTATCGTCGAATTACTCCGCGCTGTTTTAATCTAGGAAAAACCGAGGTTGGCCCAAAAACACCAAGACTCAGGAGCGTAAAACCTAAAATTCCCGAGAACGTATAGTCAAATTGCGTCAATCCCTTAGTGGCAGTAGATGCTGATTCTACAGTAAACGGAGTAACTGTAGGCACCAGCTCAGCATTAATTTCCTTAAATATACCCTCCATGATTGAACTTAAGGTCTGTCCTGCTGACTGGTTGTTCTGGTCATACAAAACTTCTAGTTCGCCGCTCGGATAATTGTTGCCTTGGGAAACTTCTCCAAATCCTTCCGGAAGTATGATTGTCGCGTCTAGCTGGCCACGGTTCATCTTCTCGCGGGCTTCATCTAAATTATTAACTTCCTCATCAACTTTGAAAATCTTATTTTCTTTAATCTGCTTTACAAATTCATTTGAAAACTCGCTGCTGGAGTTATTCAATAGCCCGATTCTAAAAGAGACTTCATTGTTGCCATTGAATATAGAACCAAATACTAGAAGAAAAATTAATGGAAAGAAAAAAACAAAGAATATTGCGACCTTGTCGCGGAATAATCTTTTAACGTCAATTTTAATAAAAGTGGTTACAGGTAGTAATGATTTCTTAATATCCATAGTTTATTCTCTAAGTGCTTTCCCTGTTAAGTCAATGAATACGTCTTCCAGATTTGCCTGTTCAACTACTTCCTTCTTCTTAAAACCTTTGCTTAGCAGGTTTTTAATAAGTTTCTTAGGAGAATCAAGTGCTATGATCTCTCCGTTGTCCATAACTGCAACTCTGTCGCAAAGAAGCTCAGCTTCTTCCATGTAGTGCGTAGTCATTATAACGGTCACGCCCCTGTCTCTTACTTCGCGTATCAAATCCCAAAGATTTCGGCGGGCTTGAGGATCTAAGCCAGTTGTCGGTTCGTCAAGAAAAAATATCTTCGGACCGTGAACAAGGGCAGCGGCTATTGAGAACCGTTGTCTTTGACCTCCCGACAGCTGTTCGGGATAACTATCGGCCTTTTCTTCAAGCTGTACACTTTTTAAAAATTTTTTGGCGTCAACCTTTTCGCCATAATAAGCGGCAAATAGCTCAATGAGTTCAATTAGTTTCGTCTTTTCCTCAAAGCTTGGAGTTTGAGGCTGGACGCCTATCATTGACTTGATTTTATCAGTATTGGAAGAAACATCTATGCCGTCCAGCGATGCGCTGCCGCCATCTATCGGCCTAATTGTTTCCAGCATTTCCAGGGTAGTAGTCTTACCAGCGCCATTAGGACCTAGTATGCCAAATATTTCGCCTTCTTTAACGTCAAAGCTTATCCCCTTTACTACAGTTTTTCTGCCGTACTTCTTGGTTAAATCTTTAACCTCTAAAATAGATCGAGCCATAATTGCCTTTCGTTCAGATTAGAATTATAACCTAGCCGGCAAATTCAGCACAATAAAAAAAGCACCCTGCTGCCAGAATGCTTTTTTATAAATTTCCTAATCTTTTAAAATTAGCTGCGCTTTACAGTCAAGAAACCGTTTCGCGGGTTTTCGTTAACAGTAAAACCTGTTGGCAAGTCTGAAGCTTCTGGGCGTTCGTCTTTGCTGAAGTAGTAGATGGTCTGTTCTTTGCCACCACGAAGAGTAACTTTCTTTGAATTTAGGTAGTAAGTTACACCCTTTGAATTTGTGTGCTTGTATGCCATTTGTTTATGACTCCCTCTTAGCATTACTTATGGTACCCCTAACATACGATGAGGTGTTTTTGTTTGTCAATAGATGAAAACACTATATTTTGATCAATTACCTTAAAGAACAGGGGTAGTAACTGAATATTAAATAGTAAAAAAATACCTAGGGGTTTCTTGCGTAAGGCGCGTTTTTTAGCTAATATTATAAGCGTTAGCTAAATCTAAAAATGATAGGTGGAATAAGGTTCTATGGAATTCACTAATCGCAGCGGCCAGACTGCACCCTCGCCGTTATCCTCTTCTCCTTCTGGGCGTCCAACTTCAGCCAGAGGCAGAAAACCAAAAAAAGTTTGGATAAATATAGTTTCTGGCATTTTATTAATTTCTATAGCTTTACTTGTAGGCGCAATTGCCGTAAAAATAGCCCAATCTTCTGGCAGTAACTCGGGCGAAAGCCGCCTAATAGACAAGGAAAAGTATCAGGCCGTGTTTTTAACCGGAGGTCAGGTTTACTTTGGAAAAATCTCTAACCTTAACAACGATTTCCTTACCTTAAAAGATATTTACTACTTGCGCGTCAACGAGCAAACCCAAGGGTCAGGCACCGAAAATCAGACTAACGACAACCAAGGCATAAGCCTAGCTAAACTTGGATGTGAGCTTCACCGTCCCCAAGACTTAATGGTGATTAATCGTGGACAAGTATCATTCTGGGAGAACCTTGAAGACAGCGGTCAAGTTGTAGTCGCGATCCAAAACTTCATAAAGGAGAATCCTGAAGGCCAAAAATGTACACAGGCAAACACTCAGCAGCCTCAGCCACAGCCTCAGGCAGCACCACAACAAGAACAGCAGCCTTAATATAAGCCACCTAAGCCAGCAAGCAGTGACTTTTACTTAGGATAACTTTCTTAAGCTAAGCCTGATTGCATACTCAGCGGTAAATAGCACTAGAAATGCAGCGAATAATAGCACTGCGATAACCAGGCTCCAGCCGGCAAGATCCGGCGACCACCTTGGTGAGGCAAAATCAAACTTATATAGATCTTCAGGTATGGATACGTTGGTATCTGTTGAGCGAACACCCCTTGTATCCAAGTACTCCCTAATGCAGGGCAAGCGATTACTGCCAGAAAACCCGCTTGGGTGCTGCTTCTCGCAGTAAGCTTGTGCTTCCTGGTAGATATCGCCGCTACCGGTCTGGCTATTTGCCTGTTCGGCAGCCACCAACCGTTCATAGCGATATTTAAGCTGTATCGGCGGCCTAATCGCATTTTCGCCTGGCGCAAGATCCGTATTCATGTGTGAGTAAACATATTTACGCAATTCTTGAAGCGCTTTCTCTACATCACCATCCTGCTCATCGGCTATAAATACTGCGTCTCTAAGCTTAATCATGTTCTGGTTATTTGCTCGTAGCGACAGTGCGCTTATAAACATCATCAATATACTAGCTGCAAACAAAACCCATAAGGGAACTTTTTTTATTTTGCCTAGTGATTGTTTGAGTACTTTTCTACTTAACTTCATATTTTCATTTTACTCCTACTTTACATTTAAAGCTGGGTATCTCTCCTTCATGATTAAGAGTGAGGCCAATGAAGCTGCAACAAATGCCAAGACAGTCAGCGTATAGGCCGAAACACTTGTTGAGGCGGCTGCCAGCACCCCAAAGAGTAGAAACTTCATAGAGTTAGAAAATACCTCCTGGCTAACGATATAGACTATTCTATAGCCTTCAAAATCATCAGCTCGATCATAGAGACCTTTAACATAAGGTATCTTGATTGAAGTAAGTAGCATTTCATTTAAAAAGTTTACTGCTGCTGCCAAGCCAAAAGTACCTACAAAAGGACGGACAAGACAAAGAATAGAGTTGGTAACCGCGCCAGCCCTAAGGAGCCTCCTGCCCTGGCGCTTGTCCGCCAGCTTGCCGATAGTCTTAGCTATTAATATGGCTACTATTACTGTAAAAGATGTAAGCAGACCTATCCCTAAGTAAGTGTTTTCTTTAATGACAAACATGGCTAAAAATAACGGCCATATCGTAACAACCGCAGCATTCTCCACCCCCAAGGCAGCATGAGAGACCAAATCGTATTTAATCTTGTTTAAATTAAAATTAAAATAGTCTAGTTTCTGCCCTGTTCTTGTGGGCTCCTTGCTTAAAAATAGTGGTATAAGCGCCGCCACGAAAAATAACGATGCGGCAAGAAATATATACTGGGCACCAGCAATAGTTGCCACCACGCCGCCGACAAGCGGACCAAGCATCGCACCTATCCGCTCCATAATATTTAAGACACCTAGCTCTTTGCCGCCATGATCTTTATGCTTTATCTTTGAGAAATTAACGTGGAAAGAAATAAAAAACAGGCTATTGCTAATACCCCATAATATTGCCATCAGATAACCTGGCCAAAGAAACATAGGATACGAAGAAAACATTCCAAGAGCAGCCGCATAAGTAATATAGCTAATGAACATTGTATGCTTTGGACCGTACCTAGCTACCAGCTCGCCCGATAAAAAATCTGTTGGGAGTTTGGCTAAAAAGAATACTGCAAAAAATAACATTATTTCAGTAATACTGAAGCCTAGGTTAAACAGAAAAATGGGAACAAAAATTCCTACCAAGCTTAATGCCAGGTTGCGAAACAGCATACTTGTATAAAGCTCGCTAAGTTCGTCAAACTCAATAGAACGCCAGTAATGACGCTGCTTAAGTACCCTTGATATTATTTTTTTTACCATAGTTTTTTTATTAGTTTTTCTCTAGTCAGTGTAACATATAAGTATGCATATTTACTTTTCTGGCATTGGAGGCGCAGGCATTGGCCCGCTCGCGCTAATTGCAAGCCAAGCCGGCTTTAAAGTAAGCGGTTCAGACAAGCAGAACAGTCAGTACATAGATTACTTGAAGAACCGGGGCATTCATGAAATCAGTATTGGACAGTCTGCTGAAAATATTACAGAAATTCATTCTACAGATCCTATAGACTGGCTGGTGTATTCGTCTGCCCTACCTAAGGAAAACCCAAATCATCCAGAGTTATTGTTTGCATCCCAAAATAATATAAAAAACTCAAAACGCGATGAATTTTTAAATTTTCTGCTTGATAAAACTGACAAGAAATTGATAGCAGTGGCGGGCACCCATGGCAAGACCACTACAACCGCTATGCTCATCTGGCTGTTTAAGAAACTAGATATACCAGTCAGCTATTCGGTAGGCGCAAAAATGCCCTTTGGCGAAATGGGGCAGTTTATAGAGAACAGCCAGTATTTTGTTTACGAAGCTGACGAATATGATCATAACTTTTTAAGTTTCAGACCTAAAGTATCGGTAATACCAGGCATTGACTGGGACCATCCGGACGTTTATCCAACACGAGAGTCATATTATCAGGCATTTCGTACATTTCTTAGCCAATCAGAACAAACTATCCTATGGCAGGAAGATGCCGAACGAATTAGCGTAGAACCAAGCAGCAAAGTGTTCGCTCTAGATAAAAATACTAGCCTGAGTCACTTAAAGTTAGCCGGTGAAGTAAACCGCCGCAATGCACATGCCGTTATCGTCGCATTAGAAAAATTAAATCTTGGAACTTACAGCCACATCGCTGATAAGATCCAGGACTTTCCTGGAGTGTCACGCCGATTTGAAAAAATTGCAGATAATATCTACTCCGATTATGCTCATACCCCTGAGAAGATTAAAGGGGCCATACAACTTGCCCGAGAGGTCGCGGGAGACAATTTAGTGGTCGTTTATGAAGGCCTGCACAATACGCGCCAGCATTTTATTAAAGATGAATTGAAAGACTTATTTATTGGCGTAAAAAATTTATATATTGTTCCTAGTTATCTTGCCCGCGAAGACCCCAACTTAGAAATGTTAACTCCCGATAAATTAGCCGGTTTAACAAACTTAGGCCAAAATGCTATCGCTTCACAATTAAATGATAATTTAATTAATGATATTAAAAAACACGCCAGCAACAATAATCTGGTACTTTGTTTGAGTGCTGGAGGTGGCGGCTCGCTTGACGAATGGCTTAGACTTAACTTTAAGACTAGCTAGAATGCACCGGTTATAAGTAGAAGAAGGAATATACCTACCGCAATAACCCAGGTTATTGGACTGGCTGCTTGGCTTATTATTTGCCGGCCGGCTTTATTAAACTCTTCGCTTACCTTGATATGACCGGTGGTTTTAGGTTGGCTGCTTGGCTGGCTCACGTTAAGGCTGCTGCTACCAGACTGTGAAGCTAAAACAGTCATACCCACTTGCGCCGCAGTCTGAGCTTTAGCAGCATCAGACGCCAATCGCTCTTGGCGCTGTTCGCTTTTGAAAGCTTCTCCATACGATCTTACTGGCGTTTCTACTGCTTTTCCTGTCTTATCATCTACCTCAATATTATGCCAAACGCTAGTCTCTAGCCTATGGCCTTCTGGTAGTTCAACTTCCTCGGGCTGTTTCTCAGCTTCTTCGGGTAATTTTAGTTCAGGAGTAATTGGTTTGGGGGCTAGTTTTTCGGGAAGTTTTTCAGGCTGGGTATTGCTGGTTTTAATTTCAGCTTTTTCAATAATTTTAAAACGCACAAGTACATTCTTTATTTCAGTTTGGACCCGTTCTAGTTTACTGACTTTAGATTCTAATTCCTGATTTTTTACTTCAAGCTGCTTAGTGGTTGCCGCCTGGCGCTTAACCTTCTTACTTAACATATCTGCCGACTTTTCAGCTTTTCTACCGCGCCGCCTGCCCAGCCACCAGCCCGCCAGCAAGCCACTGGCCACTCCTTTGCTTAGACCTCTTTTCTCAGCTTTATAAGCACGCCTGTTAGCTTCTTCAGGAGTAACTTCAGTCTTTAGGGCCGCCTCTTTTTTTAAGCTCGGATCAATCATGCTGCTAGTATATTCAGCCGGTCCGGGAAGAGGCACTGTTAAAGGCGGGTTATACTGTTCCTGCTCCTGTATAGCGGCGGTTTCTATAGGAACTGGATCATTACTAAAATTTGGGCTCCAGTTATAGCCAGTGGTATTTGCAGGCTCTTCTTTTTCATAAGGCCTGCTAATATCCGGCTGCGGTATTTCAGCACTTCTACTT
>CAZHAQ010000022.1:0-12429 GCA_964529785.1 uncultured Candidatus Saccharibacteria bacterium | reverse complement strand
TTTGGTGGTGACAATGGCTTGCGAGAGTCCATTGTCACCGGTGTTCTTTTTGTTTTTGAGCACTTTTTTTACTCAGTGCTGAACATATATTATTACAGCTAGAATTGGGTGTCAACATGTTTATGTTAAATAAAGCTGTGTATAACTCATAGGTAGTTTTTATTAACATGAGCATCTAGCAGCTAGTGGGCTTTTCTAGCTGATCTAAATGGTCAAAAGTCATTAATTTTTAAAATAATTATTTGAAAAATAAAGCTAATACTGTAGGTGTCATCAATTCTTAATAATGTTTAGAAAAACATCAAACTGGAACTTACATTAAGTTAACAAATAAAGCATTTTTCAAAATAGGTACCAGAACTACTGTGATATATCTATATGCCTAATATAAGGCAGGTTGTAAGTCTGAATGACATTTTCATGTGAGTATATAATTATGGCTTAAAGTCATTGTCTAAGCCTATTGCAAGAAAAGATAACCCAATGATTAATTGTGAAAGTACGTTATACACGTAGTTCTTAACATGTATATATTTAGTTCACTTAAGTACTAAGGTCTATTAAGGCAGTATAGTGGCGCCTGTTAACTAATAGAGAATATAAATATAAAACAAATACCTATATTCTACGTTAATAAAAGCGAGTCATTAATTGTATTAAAAAATATTTGTATAAATAATAAAAGCATAAATAATGTACTGTATTTGATATTAATTTTATTCATTAGCACTTTAATCAATAGAGTGCTAAATATTAAGTATTTATAAATAGAAATATCCACTATTGTAGCAAAAACAACAGTAAAAAAGTATTAAATAACAGGGGCGTCCAGTATAAAGCACAACAAATACTATTGACATTGTTATAATGCTGATATATTATGTACGTGTGATTAAAAAACACAAAAACATTACAAAAAATTCTAAAAACTTACATAAATAAAATACGAACAACGCTTGTTACTCGCTAAACGAGTAATGAGCGGTCAGTCAAAGCCTCACTGGATGGTAAGCGCTAATTAAGTAACATATATAGAGCGCATTTACCGTCCTGAGGCTCCAATTTTATTTTGTTTATTAGCAACGAAAAATACGAACATGAAATTAGAAAAAATTGGGAATATAAAAAAAGATATAAAGCTTTCGGTTTCAATAATGCTTTGTATCTTTTTTTATGTCTTCTTCACTAACCCTAACTCTTTACCGTTAATTCTTATGTTAGGGTTGCCAGTATTAATTAGTGTTGCAGGGCTAGTTTTAACTAGATTGGTTTTAAATGTTTTTTTTGAAATGCCTACAACTTTGATATCGGTACTGAGTCGTTCAGTGGCAATTGGAATTTTACTGATTATGATGCTGGGTGCACTAAAACAATTACGTGTGCAGGATATTTTACTAGCGTTACTGCTTGTTTTGGGACTATCATTTTACTTTGCTAGAATTGCGGCAAAAAAAGAAGACGCATAGAGTAGTGACTTTAGTTCTGTAGCTGGCTTTGTAAATTAGCTCATTTTAGTAATCTTAACTAAGGTCTTATTTGTTATAATACAAATAGAGATAAGCTATGAATGATAACACCTCTAAACCTAACTTTGAATTGCCTGCCATGCCTCCGGAAGGCCAGCTTCAAGATGGTTCTACTCCTGAACAAGCTATGCCTAGGATTGAGCATATAATGCAACCTTCAGCTCCTGTAGCTTCAAGCCAGCCCTTGCAGCCTGTGGTTGCAGCCCAGCCGGTAGACCCGGCATTGGCTACGCCCAATCCTGGTCAGTTAAGCTCTGGGGCTGTATCTAGCCCCCAGCAGGCAGCCGACAATGATCTTATTGAAAAGGAATGGGTAATTAAAGCTAAGCAGATTGTTAACGCTACAAAAGATGACCCTTATACTCAAAATCGTGAGCTGAACAGATTTAAGGCGGATTATCTAAAAAAGCGTTACAACAAAGATATAAAGATTGAAGGAGCTTAATAAGGCTTAATATGAGCGGCATTACTGTTATCCTTCTAACCCTTTTACTTGTACTGATTATCTTCGGCGTTGGTCTATTCTATTATTCACGAAGATTGTGGCGTGAGCAGAAGAATTATGAACGTAGCCTTAAGATGGTTCCGATGCTCATCCATATGCCTCCATTAAGTGATGATATTGATGGCGGCTCTAGAGATGTCAGGGATATAACTGATGAAACTATTAGTAAGGCTCAAATAGTTTATAGCATAATCTCTAGTACTCTTCAGAAGGGCATGAAAAGCAAGTTTTATGGACAGCGACATTTTAGTTTTGAAATAGTGGCTTCAAAAGGTTTCGTACAGTTTTATGCTTCTGTGCCTATGTCTATGCTAGATGTAGTCCAGCAGGCAGTAGTTAGTGCTTATCCTTCAGCAAGGCTTGAAGAGGTGTCTGAGCACAATATCTTTAGCCCAGTAGGCAAGATTAGCGGCACTATGGGTGGTGAATTAACTTTGAAAGCCGATTTCGCCTATCCAATAGCTACTTATCAGGACCTAAAGCGCGATGCACTGCAGAGCGTCTTAAACGCGCTTTCTACTTTAGACAAAGAAGATGGAGCAGGTATTCAAATATTAATTAGGCCCGCTAATCCAGGCTGGACAAAAAAGGCTGCAGCTATTGCGTCAAAGAAACGTAAAGGAGGCGACCCCAAGAAGGGCTTGCTATTAGAGTACTCAAAGGATCTTCTTTCTGCAGCTGCTAAGCCCCCTGAAGATAAGTCGTCCTCAAAACCTGATGACAAGAAAGAGTTGTCCTCTACTGAGCAGGCTGTCGTAGAATCAATTGAAGAAAAGACTCGATATCCAGGCTTTGAGGTTCTAATCAGGGTAATAGCTAGCTCTAATATTTCTCAGCGAGCTCAGACAATACAGAATAATATTGTAGCTAGCTTTGCGCTGTTTGATGCGCCAGGTCGTAACGGTTTTAAGTTTACGCCTGCTAAAGACATTGAAAGTTTTACAACAGCTTATATAATGCGTTTCTTCCCACAAGAAAACAACGCTAACATCTTAAACGCTGTTGAATTAGCAACAATATTTCATTTTCCAGATCAAAATAGCATACCAACTTCTCAGCTGGAAAGGCAGGCCAGTAAGCAGGTGGATGGCCCAAGGAATGTGTCTGAAAACGGTTTAATGCTTGGGTACAATATTTTCAGAGGCACTAAGAAGCGAATAAATCTTGATCCTGAAGACAGGCGGAGGCATGTTTATGCTGTTGGGCAAACTGGAACAGGTAAATCTACGTTTTTAGAGAACTTGGCGTTGCAAGATATGCTAAGTGGAAACGGGTTCGCTTTTGTTGATCCTCATGGTGATGTAGTAGAGAATTTGCTTGCCATGGTTCCTAAAGAGAGAACAGAAGACGTAGTTTATTTTAACCCCTCAGATATGGAATATCCTTTAGGTCTTAATATGTTTGAGTTTGATGATCCCGACCAGAAAGATTTTATCATCCAAGAGACAATCAATATGCTATACAAATTGTATGATCCTCAGCGCCAAGGAATTATTGGCCCTAGATACGAACACTTATTTAGGAACGCTGCCTTAACTGTTATGGCAGGGCCCGAAGGGGGCACTTTTGTTGATATTCCTAAACTTATTAATGATAAAAATTTCGTTAATCAGAAATTGAAATATGTTACTGATCAGACCGTTTTAGATTTTTGGCAAAAAGAAATGCCAGGGTCTGAAAGATCTAATGAGTTCGGAGAGGTTAAAAGTTGGTTTGTAAGTAAATTTGGGGCTTTCCTTAGCAATCAGATGATGCGGAACATTATTGGACAGACAAAAAGCTCTTTTAGTCTGCGTGACATAATGGATAATAAAAAAATCTTACTTATTAACCTTAGTAAGGGTAGGACCGGGGAGCTTAATTCAAAGTTATTGGGTATGATCTTTGTGATGAGGTTTCAAGCTGCGGCTATGGCTCGTGCAAACATACCGGAAAACGAAAGAGTTGATTTTAGTTTATACGTAGACGAATTCCAGAACTTCTCAACCGACTCTTTTGCATCAATTTTGAGTGAAGCTAGAAAGTACCGTCTGAATGTTATTGTAGCTAATCAGTTTACGACTCAGCTGACAGATGAAATAAAGGACGCTGTATTTGGAAATATAGGAACAATTGTATCTTTTAGGGTTGGCACAAATGATGCAGAGTTTCTTTCAAAATACTTCTCTCCAATATTTGACATCCATGATCTACAGAGGGTACCAAACTACCACTCTATAACTAGGATGCTGATAGGGGGGGTGCCTACACAGCCTTTCAGTATGGCGACTTTGCCACCTCTAGGTAAACCTAATATGCAACTAGCTACTGCTTTAAAACAGCTGTCAGCTGCTAAGTTTGGTCAGCCAAGAGCTAAAGTAGAGGCAGAAATATTTAATCGTTTAAAGACTATTGAGCCTCCTAAGCCCGCGTTTGCCAGAAACCAACTTGGAGGTCAGGGCATGGCAAGAACAGCGCCTGCAACTGCTCAGAAAGCGCCAGGAGGCGGTTCGTTTCTAGATGAGTGGATGAAAAAGAGACAAGCTCCATTAACTCCTAAACCTTCACCTTGGGGTGCAGCTTCTCAGCCTAAGGTTAGTGGTGGCACGGCCACTCAGCCCGGTATGCCTGCTCCTGCAGCCCAAAATACTCCTGTTATACCAAAAGATATTTCAGGAAATGCCGTTGATTATGGCGCTGCTCTTGCACCACAACCTAGTTTGACCGAAAAAGATCAACAGGCAGCCCTAAAGCTTGCTGAGAATCTTAACAAGGAGATGGCCTCTAAGCAGACGGAAGATTCTCCAGAAAAGAATCCTAAAGAGAATGTAGCGCTTCAGGATCAAGATACTATATATATAGATCAAGAAGGCAATATGAAGAGGTTAGATACGCCTAATCAGTAAAATTTGATTTTAAATCTAAGAACTTCTTTTGATTGACCTTAGAATCAGCTCTATTAGCAAGCCTAGGAAAAAGCCTCCGGCAAAGAACAGTGCAGATAATAAGAAATTATATTCATAGCCATAATGTTTAGATACCCATAAGAATAGGCTACTCCCCAAGAAGGCAAATATTCCACCTGCCAGTATTCCTGAAGGTCGTGCAATGGTCTTAGCTGTAATTTCGCTAACAGCTTCTACTGCTGGCTGATGAATTATTTTGCTAAAGGCTCTAGCAGGAGCGGGTAATTTATTCTGAGTTCTTTTTAGGGTGCGTCTATATGCGATATCTTTAAGCTCTTTATTAATAAGAACGGGTTTTTCAATTGCTGGTTTCTCTTTTTCCTTATTATGCTCGTGCTCTTTTTTTGACTTAGCTTCACTCTCAATTCTCGTGCGGATATGTTTAAGATTTTCGGCGTGGCTATTCTTAGAACTTTCTGCCTTCTTATCCATCGCATGCTTTAATGCCTCTTTTCGCTCAGATATCTCTACACTAGGTAGAGACTCGGATTTTTCTGAAGATAAATTTAATTTTTCTTTCATGCTACATGCCTCCAGACTGAGCAAAGTCTGTCCTGATTATCTCTAGCTCTTTATTCAGCAGCCAGCTACGTGCAAAGAAGTATGTAATTATTGTAGTAGCTGTGAAGCCTAAGATTAAACTAGATCCTGGACCAGTATTTGGTAATCTTTCAGTAATATACTCTGCGCTTTTAGGTAAAGGGCAGTCAACTTCTATGTCTAGCTGATTTCCAAATTTATTGTTCAGTTGACAGTCGTAGGAGGTAGACATAGCGTTGGGCTGATTTGTAGAAGGGACTGGATTTTTTAATTTTATGCGAAATTTATTTGTTATTGATGAATCTGCTTTTACGCTCTGACCTTGCCAGCTTAACGTTTTAGATTCTTCATCAAAAGTGCCGTTCTGAGACGCTAAGAACGAACGGTCTAGCTCAGCGTAATCCAATAGGTCGCCAATGTAATCTGAAGTATTTACATTATTACGATCATATCCATAGCTGTTATTTGTTATTAGGCTGTACTCAATAGTATCACCGGCTTTAGCTTTGGTATCTGGAGTAGCATTTTCATCCAGGTTTTGAGTTAGGTTACGGGCAGTTTTCTCTTGGCTTAGAGGCTGGTCAGGCTCTGAGTCAATTTGTCCACTGCAGGACACTGTCTGGTCTGTCTGGCTGGCGCCAGAGCCTACTTTGTAGTTCACTACAACGGTCGCAGTATAGTTGCCGTCGCTGTAAGAGTGAGTTGCTATATCTTCATAGCTAGAAGAACGCTTTGTATTTACTGGGGAGCCATCGCCGAAGTCGTATACATAACTCTGAATTGAGGTTAACTTCGGATTACTAGAGTTAACAACAGTTTTCAGGGTAAAAGATTTTGTTGTTCTATCTACAGCAGAATTGGTCACTATACATGCTACTACGGGTTTTGTGCATCTTTCGTCGGTTTTAGATAGACTGCTGTCTAGTGGACATGGATTGACTACTGTAATACATAAATTATTGCCACCGCTAGTAACGTCTGGCACTCCCGAGCCTTTAAGCGTCGCTGCATTACACGCCTTGGCCCCATTAGCTAGATTTGATTTTAATTTTACAGTTATAGTCAGGGCAGTATTAAAATTCTGGCTATATGGTACATCGCCTATTTGATATGAAAGTTTATTTCCGGATAAAGGTAAGTTTTTCGGCTTAACTATATCAAACTTCGCTAAATCAAGATTGTCGTAAAGAACAGCATTAGAAACAGGGCTTGAGTCAGGCACTGGATTACGGTACTCAAATCTAAAAGTAAATTGATCTCCAGGCTTTAAGTTTCTTGGTCCGCCATCTATACTTTTACGGAGTTCAAGCCTGGGCTTCTCAAGGGGTGGTTTCTCAGAAAATGTTAAATTTCCGCAGTCAACTATTATCCAGAACTTTTTGCCATTGGAGGTACCTTGAAATGCCTTATAGGAGTTGTGGGGATTTTTTATATCCCAAGCTCTTAGTTTTCTCAGATAGATTTTACCGCCACTATGACTGACCGGGATCTCGCCAATTTTGTGCCAGGGATGTATCTTGTCCGCTCTGGACGAAGCAGATAAGGATTGACGACCAATAGACCAATAATCAACATTTTTAGTACTGATCGTTGTATTGGGATGCAACGGCAGTGCAGCGATATCATTTCTAGTTATGCCAAAGCGAGTATAAATTGCAGCTACATTTTTATCACTAGTTTTGCCATCCCAGGCCCTTAACAGATCATCCCTCGTTTTGACTCCGTTTATAATGTTGTTGGCTGAATATGCTAATGATTTTTCAGGTGGCGCCATAACTGCAAACATTTGTATGAACATGGCTAATGCTACAAAAAGAAAGCCAGCTCTCCTAAGTGCTTGTTCTTCTTTTACTCTTTGAGCGTAAAAAGCAAGATTGCCTAGCAGGCTTGGATTGAATGGCAGGTTGCTCACTAGATTGCGAAACATTTTACTTCTTCTTTTTATTTATTTTTAGCGCTATTATATATTGCTCATGTTTATTGAATCATAGATTTGCATAAATGGGCAAGCTGTTTGCCGTATTAGTGAAAACTGCGGTATAATGGTCGTATAACTATCAGAGGTTAATACTTAACGAGGGGTTTTTCGTGGAAAAAACAAAAGGGGTAATGGCGTGAGTAAGAAAGAAGATTATGGCTCACAGGATATTCAGGTTCTAGAAGGGCTAGAACCGGTTCGCAAGCGTCCTGGAATGTATATTGGTAGCACTGGAAGCGTAGGACTACACCATCTTATAAAGGAAATAGCCGATAACTCTATAGATGAAGCAATAGCCGGTCATGCTACAGAGGTAAAGGTGATATTGCTAGCAGACGGCGGATGTAGAGTAGAGGATGATGGCCGCGGTATCCCCGTAGACAAGCACTCTAAAACTGGTAAAAGTACGCTTGAAACAGTTTTGACTGTACTTCATGCAGGTGGTAAGTTTGGCGGTGGTGGCTATAAGGTTTCATCTGGGTTGCACGGCGTAGGATCAAGCGTTGTTAACGCTTTATCTACGAGCTTAACTGCAGAAATTAAAAGACAAGGTAACATATATACTCAAAGTTACAGACAGGGCGTACCCGAATCACCAATTAAAAAAGGCGAAGCTACAAATAAAACCGGAACTTCAATTACATTTTATCCTGATCCGACTATATTTAAAGAGACAGTTACCTTTGATTTTAACTGGGTAGTTGACTACTTAAGGCACCAGGCTTACCTCACAAAAGGCATTAAAACTACTGTAATTGATGAAAGAACCGATCAGCGTTGCGGCTTTTATTTTGAGGGTGGCATTCAATCTTATGTACGTCACCTCAATATTGGGAAAGAAACTGTAGGCGACAAAATATTCTACGCTGAAAAAATCGTAGATGATGTAATGGTAGAAGTGGCTCTACAGTATAACGACACTTACAACGAAGTTGTTAAAGCTTTTGCAAACAATGTCTTTAACCCAGATGGAGGAACTCATTTAGTAGGTTTTCGGACAGCATTAACTCGTGTAATTAATGACTATGCTAGAAAAAATGGCTTAATAAAAGAGAAGGAAGAAAACTTAAGCGGGGAGGATACGAGAGAGGGCTTAACAGCTGTAATACTTGTAAAAATTCCAGACCCTCAGTTTGAAGGGCAGACAAAAAACAAACTGGGAAATCCTGAGGTTAGGGGATATGTTGATAAGGTAACCTCAGAATACCTTGCCTACTACTTAGAAGAAAATCCTGCAATTGCAAAATCTATAATCGGTAAAGCTATTATCGCAGCGCGAGCCCGCAAAGCGGCTAGAGCTGCTAGGGATAACATTATTCGCAAAGGAGCATTGGATGGAGCAAGCTTGCCTGGCAAGCTGGCAGATTGTGCTACTAAGGATAGGTCGCAAGCTGAACTATATATTGTTGAGGGTAACTCTGCAGGGGGGAGCGCTAAAGAAGGTCGTAACAGTCACTTCCAAGCTATCCTGCCTCTAAGAGGCAAAGTACTGAACGTAGAGCGTGCCCGTCTTGATAAGATGTTGGCTAATCAAGAAATTCTAAATTTGATAAAAGCTCTAGGGGTGGGTATAGCTGAGCAGTTTGATATGGAAGGCTTAAGGTATGAGAGAATCATCATTATGACCGATGCTGATGTAGATGGTTCGCATATCAGGACTTTGCTTATGACCCTGTTTTTCCGCCATATGTACCCAGTAATTGAAGGTGGCCATTTATATGCAGCTCAGCCGCCTCTTTTTGCAATAAGCAGCGGTAAAAAGAAGCAGTATGCATATACTGACGAAGAGCGTGATCAAATAATCGACAAGCTTATAGAGGACAGGAAATCTAAAGGTGTGAAAATTGATCCTAATGACGACCGCATAAAGCAGGCTGGAGTTACTATTCAGAGGTACAAGGGTCTAGGTGAGATGGATGCGGACCAGCTCTGGGAGACAACTATGGATCCTGAAAACAGAATGCTCGTACAGGTTAAGGTAGAAGACGCTGAAAAGGCGGATGCGATATTTAATAAGCTAATGGGTACAGAGGTAGAGTTGAGGAAAAACTTTATTCAAACCAATGCTAAATTCGTGAAGGAGCTGGACATATAATGAACGAAGAAGAGAAACGTATACAGCCAATTGATCCGTTGAATCATTCTAAGTCAATGGTTCTTCGTTCGGTTGAGGAGGAGATGGAGACCAGCTACCTGCAGTATTCGATGTCTGTTATTGTGGCTCGCGCTTTACCTGATGTCCGAGATGGATTAAAGCCAGTTCACCGACGAATCCTTTATGTTATGGATAAGACAGGCCTTCGCTCTACGGGTAAGCACACAAAAAGCGCGCAGATTGTGGGTGAAGTAATGGGTAAATATCATCCGCACGGCGACTCAGCAATTTATGACTCTATGGTGCGCTTGGCTCAGCCATTTGCTACTAGGTACACACTAGTTGACGGGCAGGGTAACTTCGGTAGCATGGATGGAGACCCTCCGGCTGCTTATCGATATACAGAGGCGCGAATGACCAAAGCTTCTGAAGCAATGATTGAAGATATTGACAAAGATACTGTACCTTTCAGAGATAACTTTGACGGCTCTCAGCAGGAGCCAGAGGTGTTGCCCGCTAAACTACCCAACCTACTGCTTAACGGGCAGGTTGGTATTGCAGTAGGTATGGCCACTAGTATCCCGCCTCACAACCTAGGTGAGTTGGTAGATGCAATTATTGTTCAAATAGATAACCCTGAGGCTACTCTAGACGATCTAATGGAGCATGTTAAAGGGCCAGATTTTCCTACCGGAGGAGTTATTTATGGCAAAGAATCTATTAGAAGCGCTTTTGCTACGGGTCGGGGAGGGGTAGTTGTACGCGGCGTTGCTGAAATTGAAGAGACTAAGAAGGGTCGTCAGCGAATAGTGATTACTGAAATCCCTTATGCAGTCAACAAGGCGGGGCTAGTAGAAAAGGTAGCCGACCTAGT
Organism: uncultured Candidatus Saccharibacteria bacterium; assembly: GCA_964529785.1. Taxonomy (GTDB): domain Bacteria; phylum Patescibacteriota; class Saccharimonadia; order Saccharimonadales; family JACDBH01; genus JAGQMT01. Next base: position 1,966 of record CAZHAQ010000022.1, on the reverse strand, counting down.
AAGGGACAAGAAAATAAATGGTATCTCAGATATTAGGGATGAGAGTGCAAGAGGTAGCGTTCGTGTTGTTATTGACTTGAAAAAAGACGCATATCCTAAGAAGCTGTTAAATCAGTTGTATAAGCTAACACCTCTACAGACGGCGTTTCACTATAATATGTTGGCTTTAGTGGATGGCATACAGCCTAGGGTGCTTGGCCTACAGGATGTGTTAACAGAATATATCAAGCATCGTCAAACAGTAGTCCGAAGACGCACTGAATTTGAGCTCAGGAAAGCTAAAGACAGAGCACACATATTAGAAGGTCTGAAAATCGCCCTAGATCATATTGATGAAGTGATTAGTACTATTAGATCGTCGCAAACAACTGATGAGGCGCAGGCTAACCTTATTAAAAAATTTAAATTAACAGAGATTCAGGCTAAAGCCATTCTCGCAATGCAGTTGCGTACTCTTGCGGGCTTGGAACGAAAAAAGATTGAAGATGAATTAGAAGAACTGCTTAAGTTAATTGCAAAATTGGAAGGTATTTTAGGCAGCGAAAAAGAAATTCTGAAGATTATAAAGACTGAACTTCTGGAAATGAAGAAGCAGTTTGGCGACGACCGGCGAACTAAAGTTGTCCCGCAAGAACTCGGTAAAATGAGCGACGAAGATCTAGTTCCTGATGAGCAAGTTGTGGTAACTCTTACAGCAAACAACTACATAAAACGTAGCTCCATATCTGATTATAAGAAGCAAGGACGTGGCGGTAAGGGGCGTAAAGGCATGGCAACTCGAGAGGAAGATGTAATTGAACATGTTGTCAATACGTCAACACATGACTATTTATTGTTCTTTACTAATAAGGGTAGAGTGTTTAGATTGAAAACTTACGAAGTGCCTGCGGTAGGCCTTAACGCTAAAGGTGTAGCCATTGTGAATCTACTACAGCTACAGCCAGAAGAAGTTGTAAGTGCTGTAATAAATGTAGGTAAGAATGCTGATCATGGACATCTAATGATGTGCACTGTGCGCGGGGTGGTAAAGAAGACTCCATTTGAGCAGTATAAGAATGTCCGAAGCTCTGGGCTGATCACTATAAATCTAGATGAAGGTGATGAATTGAAGTGGATACGAACTACCACTGGGGACAATGAAGTTGTCATCTCTACTTCACAGGGCCAAGCGATTAGGTTTCATGAAAAAGATGTACGCCCAATGGGAAGAAACTCTAGAGGTGTACGAGGTATCCGTCTAAGAACTGGCGATCAAGTCATAGGCATGGATATAGTAGAGAAAGACACCAGTATTTTTGTAATAAGCGAGTTTGGATACGGTAAAAGGACTAAGATTGCTCAATTTACCGCTCATGCAAGGGGAGGTGTCGGTATTAGATCTGCAATAGTTAATAAGAAAACTGGAAATCTGGTCAGCGTAAAAGCACTTACCGAGACTGCTAATGAGGTGATAATAATTTCTACTCTCGGCCAAACTATTAGGCTAGGCCTTAAAGATATACCTGAGCTAGGCAGAGCTACTCAGGGAGTACGAGTAATGCGGCTTAACGATGGTGATACGGTTGCGTCGCTTGCATTAGTTAGCAAAGAATTAGCCGAAGACAGCGCAGAAGAGGCAAAAAAATAATCTTGTTTCTGCAGGCTTAAGCGAAATTACAGATTAAGCTTTAATAATTCTTACAACATTTTTTGCAAGAATAGTCTTGACTAGTTTGCCTGGAACAGGTACTATTACACGAGCACTTTTAGAGGTATGTGTTAAAGCGCCTCTGAAAAGACCCTTAAAAATTAGGATAGTGCAAATCAACGTCAATTGATTTGAATTGTTTTATAAGTCAGTAAATTTAATCATCTTAGGTGATTAAAGATTCGACTGATGCTAAGACAGATTCTTTTGATAACTTTTAGTTATCTTTTTTGGAGAGTTTGATCCTGGCTCAGGATGAACGCTGGCGGCGTGCCTAAT
>CAZHAQ010000021.1:3316-13001 GCA_964529785.1 uncultured Candidatus Saccharibacteria bacterium | reverse complement strand
AAATTAATCTTATTTGATGCTGATGGAGTACTTACATTACCCGAAGAGTTATTCTCAGTAGTTTATGCAAGATCACATGGACTGGATATAAAACCATTTAAACGATTTTTTCAAAATGAATGGCAAGATTTTGTAATTGGAAAAAGAGACTTAAAAGACTATATAAAAAGCAATCCAGAATTATGGCAATGGAGTGGTACTCCTGACAGTTTACTTGACTACTGGTTTAGTTCTGAGGATATTAAAAATGACGAAATGATTGAGTGTGTTAAGTCAATTCGTTCAAATGGAACGCCTTGCTATCTAGCGACAGAACAAGAGAAATACCGAGGTGAATATATGCGTAATACTATGTTTAAAGACCTGTTCGATGGCTATTTTATTACTGCTGAAGTAGGCTACAAAAAATCGCAGCCAGATTTTTTTGACCATATAGTCTATAAGTTAAGATCCAAACATAAGATTGAATCACCTTCAGATATACTCTTCTTTGATGATAGCCAATCTAAAGTAGACGCCGCTAAATCAGTTGATATATCAGCGCATCTTTTTACAGGAGTAGCTGATTTTAAGAAAGTTTTAAATACTGAAAAAATAATATTTAGTTGAGCTTCCATTACCTAATGGTTACTTCTACTTAAATTGAATTAAGAGTGAAAACTTAAAGTTGTTATAATATCGTTAAGCACTTGAGGCGGCTCACTATAGGCTATATTCAAGTGTAATTTAACAGGCTGTATTTACTAGGTTAAATAATATAAGGGGTAGAACTTAATATGCTGAAGAATAAAAAGAAACTCATAACTATATTCCTCGTTTTATTGATAGGTGGTGGCGCTATAGCTTTTTTTGCACTTCGTGGCAACGATTTAATAGAAGAGGCAACTAAGGAAGAAAAATACTATTCTCAGTTGACTGGTAATGAAGTTTCGCGGGAAGAGTCAGAGCGTCCGGTACTGGGTATAATCCTTGGCAACTCGCCAGAAGCTAGGCCGCAAACAGGCCTTGATTCAGCGGGAATCATATTTGAGACAGTAGCAGAAGGCGGCATTACTCGCTACCTTGCTCTTTATCAAGAAGATATGCCAGAAGACGTTGGCCCGGTAAGGAGCTTACGTTCTCATTTCTTAGATTGGTCTATGGGTTTTGATGCTTCAATTGCTCATGTAGGCGGCAGTGCAGAGTCTCTCCAGGCAGCTGAATCAAGAAATGCTAGAAGTTTAAACCAGTTTGCCTTTGACGAACCCTATTATCGGACAAACGACAGACCTTCGCCTCATAACATGTATGTTAAAACTAAGGGACTAATGGAGCTGCAAAAAGATCAGAATCATACTAAATCTGATTTTGATTCTATCCCGCGATCGCCCGACTCGCCAAGCGAAAGTCCATTGGCGCCAGAAGTAACTGTAAATTTCTCCGGCTCTACTTATCAGGTACAGTTTAAATATGACTCAGAAACTAATTCATATATTCGCTACCTTGCCGGCGAGCCGCATATTGATGCTGCTACTGGAAACCCGATAACAGTTAAAAACGTAGTAGTGCTTCGGGCAAATGGCGGCGAACAAGTAGATGCAGTAGGCGAAGGTGAAGCACTGGTGTTTAAAGACGGCGGTGTTCATGAGATTAAATGGCAAAAAACTAGCTATAATCAGCGGGTGCAGCTACTGGGCGACGATGGCAGTGAATTCTCAATTAATCGGGGCGATACCTGGTTCTTGGCAATCCATCCAACTAGATCTGTTAGCTATTAAACTGCATTGCCAAGCTAGAATATAAAGTGCGACAAGTAATTGATGTGAAAAGACTTGTGCGTTACAGTCTATGCTATGGATAATCAAACAAATTCAAACCCATCACAAATATCAAACACACCTAAAAAAACAAAATAAAATAAAAACAGTAATACTGGCAGTAATTTTCATTATATTAATCGGGGCAGTTATTGCTCTAAGTTTTCTGCTACTTGATTCAAATAAGTCGCTAGAGAGTAAAAACAACGAACTTAAAGCAGTAAGTGCCGAACTGGAAACAGCCAAGAGAACTGTTGATAAGCATGAAGCAGTAAATAGTTTTATAGCAGAACATAATGATGAAAGTCTAAGCCGGAGTCTCTGCGGCGGAACACCGGTTGGCATGTTTGATGTGCACTTAAATGATAAGTTCGCGGTATTCCGTTATCTATGCTCAGAGCTAGATAGTGCAGCGCCAATAAGGATTGGCTCGCTTCAAAAGCTTCAAGACGGTAGCTATGAGTTTACATATGGAAGTTCTAGTGTTGACCCAAATAATCTACCTAGCTACATTTTTGACACAGATCCAGAATTTTTTGGAGATATATACGGTGCCGTCCGCTACTGATAGTAAGCTAGGATGTTCTTCTGAAGGTTGTGTTTGATAGCATTTCTGCTCCATTCTTATGTGCTATATCTATTAAGAATAGTTGGCGACTTGCTTTGTCGGGATGAATTGAGTAATAGATACGCGTTTTGCGGCCTATATTGCCAATACTTAGACCTGAGCGCTTATTAGGGTTCAGATGCCAGATAGGCAGCGAAACAGCATAGCTATCCCTAGTTTCCGTAAAACTTATAGATTGATGGCGCAACTTTGAAGTACCGTTGAAATATGGCTCGCGCAGTATGGAGTCTAGCATCGCATATAAATCCTCAGCAATACTTGGATCGCTTGCATATTTTTCCAGGTACTTTTGAACTAATGGAACTTGTGCGAATGCCTCAATCGTTGAAGTGTCATCTATTTCAAAGTTATCTTTTGGCATCCAACCACCCGGAGTTTTAATCAGTGTAGTTACCGTATTGAAAAGTCGTATAGTCTCATACTCAGGCTCAGCTATATATTTATCCATATTAACTTTTTTAGTAATGCGCGACCCTTTTGATTTGCTACGTTTACCAGGCCTCTTACCACCTGAGAGTGCATTCGGATTCTGGTATCTTTCTACCATATCGTCTAGTTCTTTAACTGATACAGTAGCAATTGACGGATTCTTATAATCGGACACTAACTCTTTATATCTATTCCAAAGACTTGCAAAGGTGTTTTGAGCGTATTCTCCAAACTCTTCCCTTAGCGGTTGCGGCCAATGCTCAGTAGGTAATGAAAATAGTAGTTCGCTCAAAGAGGATTTTAGGATATCTTGCGTAGCTATCCAGCCAAGCCAAGATTGCACGCTGTCGCTAAGCTCTAATTCTGGCTGCGCTTGCCCCTCATCGTCAATGCGATCTAAGAACTCGTCTTTATATATTTCTGGGTTTTCTTGAATTTTATAGGCGGCATTTACTACTACTCCTGCTACAAAGGGGTCTTCTATATCCTTATGTAGAATTGAAAATAATGGTGCATATTCGCTCGGGTCAAGCTCTTCAACTCGTTTTATAAATTCCAATACATTGGTATCGTTTGCCGCTAGAAAAGTTTCAAGAATATTCCTAATGGCGGCTTCCTGTCTAGATCTTTCTAGCTCACTATCAAATACTATTGCCCAGTCTTTGCTAAGTATTGCTTTGAATGGGTCTTTACCTTCTGCTGGTTCATCGGACTCTTTACGTTCCTCTTCGATCTGTTTTTTCTTATCTTCAGGTAAATCAGGGTCAGCATACTGTTGAGCTCGGAATTTAGCATTGGTTATAGATAACTTGGCACTTTCAGAAATTGTTCGAATTACAATTCTTTCCCGGTTACGATTAAGTCGGTCATTGTCGTCAAAGTCATCGCAATATACACGTGCGTAATCTCCTATCCTTTCAGGAGAAAGTATCATGCGGGTAGCGTTTTTGACGGCTTGTAAACTGCCGGTATAGCCCGCCAACTGCTCATCAAGCTGATCAAAAAGTTGATCAATATCTCTTATTTCCTCGTTGGAAGGAATAGCTGGAACATCTCCCGCTAGAAACGGACTTAATTCTGCACTCATAAAGTCTAACTATAACATAATAATGCAAAAAGGTCTAAGCCATTTGCAGGCATCTACTGGTTTTGGTAATCATACCCTTAGCAGTTAATATTGATATAATTTAATTATGACGTCCAGATCTGAGATGCCTAGTGAATGTGGTAGTGCTAGAATTATTAATCCCAATATATCTATTCATGATTTGACCGAAATAATGACAGGGGCTGGCTTGCTCTTAGACGCATACGGTATAGGCGAAGCTAAAGATGTTGAAGATCTGCATGGTGAAATAACTGAAGGCGAAAGCCTGCTTAGACTTTGCACCAATGGCAGGCTGCTGCGTGAAGTGAACGTCGTATGGGTGGATGTGAGATGTATTTTAAGCGACGGCATAGCCATGCTTCTAAAAGAAGATAGACAGGTTTTTAGGGACGGCAGGCTAAGAAGGCGCAATCTGCCTTCTTCACTTGGAGAAAAAATAAAAGCCGGTGAAGACACTCAGGCAGCTGCCGTAAGAGCTATACATGAAGAGATTGGTGTTGATGAAATAGAAGAACTTAGAAGGATTCGAGTAGACTTACAGCAATTTATTCCACCGACCTACCCTGGACTGGTAACTAAATATATTTCCACTTACTATAGCGCGGTTATACCTGAAGCCGCATACAGGCCGGAAGGCTATGTAGAGCATCAGCCTAAAAAAGATAACTACTATGTATGGCATTTAGCCGACGAGAATTAGCTTAATTAAACTTAATAAAAATCCCAGGACTAGCCCAAAATTAAGCTGATAAATGTGTCGTCAGATGACTATAAAACAGTCAAAATCGATTTTGACTGTTTATACTCTAATTTACATCTGTTAAGGCTTGAATATTTTCTCCCCCTTCTATATATAAATATATAGAGAAGAAAGTGAGCAGGCGAGAAGTGTCAGTAAAAACCGGAAGTCCAGGACTAAAACCTAATCAAGTTGAAATACTAAGGCAAATATATCTGCATAGATTCACTGATATATACGTACTTACAGACATAATTAACTATACGAAAAATAATCTGTATAGAAGACTAGAGGTGCTGATAAGACAAGGATACGTAATAAAACGGCAAGATAGCATCAATAAGATAAAAGCCATTCCAGCCGCATATGCATTGACTCCTAAAGGTATACGGGCCTTAAAGAACTTGACGGAATCCAACCACATACCGGACAAAGCAATAAAAGCTTGCTATAAAGATAAGACTATAAGCCAGGAATATATTAATACTAAAATAAAAACCCAGCAGTTAACCTATAGTTTAAAAAAATATTATCCCGGTCTTAAAATATATACCCCTCGGCAAATGCAGGAGCTGAGCTATTTCCCATCAAGAGTTCCAGATGCATTTTTGTCATTAAAGCTTAATGAAAATATTATTAAAAACTTTTTCCTAGATTATTTGCTCTATGGCTTCAGTATTCCTGAAACATATAAAAAAATAACAATCTACCTCAAGCATATGCACCAGGGAGGCTGGGATGTGACTGGCAGGGATCTGCCTGCAATTATATTAATTGCAGAAAATGCAGACTTGGAGAGAAAAATTAGGAAATTTCTGTTCGTAGCTAAGAATAAGTATTGCTCAGATAGGGAAATTAAAATCTATACTTCAAATTTACGAGAATTAGATAACGAGCATGAAGAACAGGAAGTCTTTAAAGAACTAAATAGCCGGGATAGACTTGGCCTTGCTTTTCTGTAGAAATTTTATTGCAAACTGTAAAAAACTAAAGCTAATTAACTTTAATAAAGCTGAAATGGATATTAGCTTCCATCCGAGGTTTGTACTTGATGCAACCGGCATAGGTCCACGTACATTCAAAGATATGGAAGAAATTGGCCGGGAGCTGTTTAGGCTTGGTACAAAAAGAGCCGCTGAGAAGGGTCTGGTGTTAATTGATACTAAATATGAAATGGGATTAGACTCGGAAAGCAACATCCTCGTAATTGATGAGGTTCATACTCCCGATTCATCCCGGTTTTCACCTATTGATGGCTTTGAAGACGCTATAAGTGCCGGTCAATCACCACGAACACTATCTAAAGAGTTTTTAAGAGGTATTATGCTTGATCGGGCTGGCGGCGACGCCAATAAGGCTAAGGAGCTAATGGCTGAGCCATTGCCTGACGATGTAGTGGAGGAAACTCTTAGTCGCTACCAAGAGCTTCATGAAACGTTTAAAGGCTAATTAATATTTAAAAGATACAATATTACGCTTAACTATACTGCAAAGTAATCGCAAAAAAATACTTAGAACTGCAATAAAGTTGCAATAATAAACTGCAACAATGTTGCAAAAAGATTAAAAAATCTAGCCTTTTGACAGTCTTATTATTTCTTCAATAATCTTATCGTTGCTGGCAATAAACTTTTCTATCATAGCTCTAAATGCAGCGCTTTCTTGAGCCGGAAAGTCTGTCCTAATATTAAGAGACTCGTCTAGCTCACGAGCTACTTCTCTAATCTCACCGTGGCCGACGACTCGGCTGGATATATCTACTCCCGGCTTCAACTTGTCCTCAAGTACTAATACATATAGTGATAGATAGGCTGCTGCTTCATATTGGGCTTTAGTGATATCATCCTGCTCTACCGCCTCTATTTCTACTCCACTAGATACAGAATCGTATGGCGGATTGTGTTTAGTTCTCGTATCTTTATCTGTCAGCTGGTAAGTAGTTGCATCGCGGCCAATTGTCCATTGTACTCCGCAGCATGAGTCGCCGCTTTGGTTATCCATGGAGCGAATTAATCTTTCGGGACTGAAGTTGCCGATTGGCTGCTGGTTATTCCGGCCATCTTCGTTTACATACAAGGTTGTAAAATGAAGAGTAAGAAATTCAAATGGTTTAAACTCCGGCGAACCGGTACTGCCGTTAAAAGCACTTTTAGAGCTGGCAAATTCCATGTAACTTCTGTCTATATTTCTGACAAACTCTTCATAACCCTCAAGTGTAAGTTCTATACTATTTATTCTCTCAATACTGCCTTTGGCTTCAACTTCGTCAGGATCCTCTTCGTCAGGCAGCTGCCTGACAGTATTCAGATTATCTAGTATCCTGAATACTTTAATTAGATATTCAGGGTCTGTTGCATATTTTGGCAGGTGATCATCGGTTAGCTTTCTTATATATTCATAAGGATCGTCCAGCTCTAGCGCGTCTACATAAAAGTCTGATCCTGTAGTTTTTCGTCCATAGTCGTCAAAAGACTGAGCGGCGTCGCTGTACATTCTAAAGGGCTGACTGACCTCTATCATCAGGCGCCCATCGTCCAGTTCTTCAATAATTCTGGCGCTTTCATAAGCATCTAACTGTTTGGGGTCTATACTTTCTAAGGTCAGCTTGTCGTATATAGGTCCGTCCCAACTAGAGTCGGCTTTAATGCCAAAAAAGTTATTAGCGCTGATAGAGAGTTCCGAGCTGCCATAGCCCGACTCCAATATGGCCTGAGCTAGAATGGCATCCTTAGGCAAGCCGTACTTATCAGCGGCCTGCTGGGCGAGCTGGTCATACTGATTTAAAAATTCTTTAATTTTTACTTCCGGGGCAACATAGGGGCTTTCGCCTGGCGGTGCTTCGGCTGTGGATCGCTGACTGGCTGGGACTAATAGGATGCTTCCTGGCATAATGTTATCTGGATTTTCCGGGTAGTTTTCGCCGTTTAAGTTAATTAAGGCTACTAGCGGTACGCCAGCATTTCTAGCAATTCCACTTAATGTCTGGCCTGGCTGGACTATAACTATCTCTGATCTATCATCTGCAATAACAGCTCTTTGAATTGGCAGCGATACTCTTTCAGATAAATTGCCTTCGCCTGGCTCTAGGCGGTTAATTGACTTTAATGTTTCCTGTGGATAGCCGGTGATTTCAGAAGCCTGCTCTACACTAATGTCTTTGTCTAGCTCAAATGTTACCGCTGAAGAAATGTTGATCGTTATCTTCTGGCCGTCCGCTATTTTGTTGGCATCTTTAATATCCGGATTAGCGGCTTGAATGCTTAAAAGACCAAGTTCTGGCTGTTTAAAGTAGCAGCTGGCAATATCGCTTAAAGTCTGACCCTGTTCAACGTTATGGATAAGGCTGAAAGACTTAGCCGGCTGTCTTTTCTCTTTAGCTTCGGTAACAGCGGGATTCTCATGGTCATGGGTATTATGGATAACTGGCTCAGGAACAATAGCCCTTACGTTTGGGTCTATCTCACAGGCATAGTCAGCTTCAAGACTTTCGGCCTGGCTGGACGTTTCACCGCCTCTACCAAGCTGAAAAGTACCTACTGCAATGGCTGCAATCATAGCAATCTTAACCTTATGTCGTTCAACAAAAGAGATCGCAGGTCGATCATATCTATTATTATTGTGGCTATTTTCCATATAACTTTAACCGGTACTTTAGTATCTATTGGTCAGCAAGCTTCAATGTGCAGTTAATTACTGATAGCTTTATTAGAATAATATTACAACAAAATGGGAAAAATAACAAAACTATATCAAAATATTCACATAACACTTCAAGCGCACAATTAGTTGATAATTTACTATAATTATGAAAGAATTTTACAAAATAGGAGGCCGCTAAATGAATCCAGCAGTTAGCAATATACTTAACAATTTAGTCAGGCTAGAAGAAGCAGAAAGCGAGTCCTAGATAACATATGGGAATAATAAAAGCCTTTGAAAGAAAAGCGCGACTAAGAGCACTAGAGTCTATGAATAGTTATTGGGCTAACATGGAAGGCCTGATGCGATCCGAGAGGAGATTTGTTGGCATGGCTGAGCTATGTATTCACAGCGAGCTTGAAATAGATAAGGCGGCAGCACTGTTGGACTACAGTTATCACCTAGGCAGGCTTGCCAAGAAATTTACAGTTGAAGATCGATTTGCAGTCATTGATGCCAGCATTACGCTGGATCCATATGTTGAAGATCCGATAACACGTCGGGTTTTAAGTGACAGTGGCATCCAGCGAGAAGAATATGGAAAAATTGTCATATCCTACGGACTCACCGATCCTGCCTTTATAGCTCAAGCCCTGGCTGCTCAAGTTCAGAACCAGAAGGATCCAAGCAGTAGTGAAGTCCAGCTTTAAAGCAGACTAGCTATTCACACAAATTTGCATTAGATTGAGTATTAAACTTATCTAAGTTTGGATTGTCGCAAGCAGGTTTTATAGATTTTAGGATCTGGGGAACGACTTCCTTATGCAAGTCCCAGTGTTCAGCCAGTCCTGATATGTCGGCACTGATTAAAAAGTTTCCTCTTTTAGCCATTACGCTGGCAATCCTGATTGAATTATCGGGCTGCTCGTTAGGACTGATAACTAGTTCAATATAGCGACTATCAACCCCATCGTTAGTTATGTTCTCATCAGTTTTAATTTCATACTTAGTCCCAGATTGCTTTAAGCTGTCTAATTGATCCTCTATACGGCTTTCATGCGAACCGACGTAAACGCTCATCCGATATGCCTTTGCGATGTTGGCTTGGCTGGCATCTTCCGGACTGTAATATAAGACTAGTTGCGCTCCCGGTTCATAGCCGGCATCACCGCTCCAGGACTTAGGTATCATCATCGTAAAGTTTGGATCAATGAACCGGGTTAACTCAGCAGCTGGCAGGCTAGCCTGGGATGAATTGCTGCTGGTGTCTGCTGCAGGTTCAGCTTTATTTATAACAAAAAAGTATACTAAGCCGAACGCCAAGACGCCAGCTAAAAATGCAATAA
>CAZHAQ010000021.1:0-3216 GCA_964529785.1 uncultured Candidatus Saccharibacteria bacterium | reverse complement strand
AATCCAGTTAATTTATCAGGATAATCGGTTATTAAGTATAATTTAGGTATATATGAAGACTAAATACGCCGTTATAGCTAATCTTGAAGAATCTAGTCCATTTTATGACATGGATAATTTGCCGCTGCACATAACTTTAGTTGGCATATTTGATTCTACTAAAAGTCCGGATTATTTTATTACTATTATCAAAAACGTTGCAAGCCGGCATAATACTTTCAAGTTAAACGTTATCGGCCAAGAAGATTTTGGGAATAACGGCAATAGTATCATTGTTACAGAACTTGATAAAAACGCTTATATATCTAATTTGCACCAAGATTTAATCGATTCATTTAAAAGCGAACTTGGCAGCATGAATCCTAATTTTATGCCTGGTACTTATCGTCCTCATGTAACTGATCAGCGTAATAAAACCATCAAAGACCTAGATACGGTTGAACTTAATAACCTCACACTCCTAGAAATTAAAGACAGTATGGCTATTGAGCTGTTTAGGATAGAATTATCCTAAAAAGGATATAAGCTAGATTTGAGCAAAGATAAAGTAGTTTTTAGCTAATCAGTTTTTCTCTTATTTTGCGGAAGTTTAAAAAAATGTCTTATGCCTTTTGTTGCTAGCGGCTCGTCTTTGAAGCGTGGAAAAATGTGCAGGTGGGCGTGCTCTACATGCTGTCCGCCAATTTCACCAATATTCCAGCCGATATTATAACCATCAGGATCATGCTCATCTACGTATGATTTGAATTTAGGAAGTAGTTTATGAAGCTGGCTCCATTCTTTTTCGTTTATTTCAAATGGCGTTTTAATATGCCTAGTGGTAATAATCATGCCGCCGCCTTTTACTTCTCCGTTATCAAACTGCTGGTAGTACCACAGTTCATCCTGGTACAGTATCTTACCTTTAACTAGGCCGTTATCTAGACAGAATACGCATAAATCATTTTTCATACAGGTATAATATTGTAGAATTCTAAGTCTGGCAATTTAATATGCATACAGCGCTAAACCTTGCGCTATTAATCTTATAAATATATGACTTTAAATTTATGATAGATATTAATACTCTTATGAGGTTATGGCTGTATCGGTAACAGCTGCTAGCGGTATAAAATAAGTGAAAAGTACTGCAAAGCTTTAGCCGGTCGCCAAGCCTACAAACATTATTCAAGAAAAGCAGCGACAAGCAGATGAAATATTTAAGACTATCGTTCAAAATACCGTTGAAATCCAGATGCTTAGAAAATAGATTTATACAATCTCACCAGCCAATGTATTTAACCTATCATATCTTTCTTCTATGGCTGCAGCATAGTCTTTGTATTGTTGGCGGGTCGGAGTGTCTAAAATACTGCTTAGCGAACCCTCATTCGGCCGTCTATCCTCATAAAAATACCTGATAGTACGGGCAAGTTTTGTTGGCCTGCTTTGTTCATGACTAGTGTCTCGGCCTTCTAGTACTGCATTGGCAATTTCTGAAGATAATGTATCCATTCCAAATAGTATTTGCCGAATAACTGTGTGGGAGGGGTGAAAGAACTCATATACTCCTACCTTATCCATGCGGGGAGCAGGCGGAAGCTGAGCCTCAGCTTTACTTCTTTGAAGAAGCATGGAAACATTGGCTTTAAGTTTGTCTAGCATTTCGCCATGAAGACCCATATAGCCAAGAATATGCATGGCTACGTGATCATGCAGCTGATCGGGCATATCTTCTGCAATTAAGACCTTATTTCTATCTAGCGCGTCGGCAAAATCAAGGGCTGAATATTCACCCCCAGGATAATATTCATACCGTAGCCCTTCATTAGGCGATACCTCGTCCAAAACAGTATTTAACCTGTTTGGCGTAGGGTAGGAAAAAGCTGTCCAGCTATGAATAGCCCCATCTATTGCAGCTGTTTCGCTTAGGCACTTATAGCCAAGCGCCGATAAAAGTCTGTTATATCTTGGCATTTGTTTAAAAACTTTTGCCGACTCCACTCCATATAGAAACTCTCGTATAAATTCATCCTCTTCAGGCGTAGCATTAGGATGAGTGATAAATTCTTCATTTAGACCTTCTAAGGTTAAGCTGTCTGAGAATTGCTGGTACGCAACAACATAATGCTGATTATCCGAAGGTTCACTGTCATAAAAATCAAAGACTATTTTATCTGCATCTCTGTCATCTTCAAAGGAAAAAGTAGGCGCTACTCCTTGGTCGCGCTGAATTAATCTTTCGCTCAAATTATGCCTTTCTATAGATAGATCATGCCAAATCAAAGCTGCTTGGTAACACTTATTGGCAAAACTGCTAAATTATGATATATTATATCACATCTTTAAAGTAAGTAAAGACAGGCTAGATATCCATGACTAAATTTGAAGACACTCCCGACCAGACTCCGAGATCTTTGTCCGATGAGGAGATAGAAGGTACTAGAGCCAAACTACTTAGTACTGCCTTAGAGGGCGCTATTTTATTTAATCAGACTATTAGCGTTATAAATTTTAATCGAGATAAACACCATATTCCCATAATAGATGAACTGGAGTATGTAGAGCGTGCAACTGACTGGCTGACCGATGAAAGGGTAGCAAGTGCTGCACTGTTGCCGGAAAACAGTGATCAGCCACGACTGATAATACCCAAACTTCATCGTCCGATTACAAAAAGAGAAACTATGGTCTGCTGGTCGGACCTATCGTTAAATGGCACAATTGGAATAGAGAGAAATTTAGACCTGTTATCGCCTTGGTCGGACGACGAGCTAAGCGGTTATAATCCGGAAGCTGAGGACGAGATAGGATTTTCAGTTACTCCCACTGCCTACGATAAAAGTCGTGAGGCCGAATATATGGTCCAGCTAGACAGCAAGCCAGCAGGACTAGATGTAGCAACTATCTTTGACGGAGCAGTTATTGCCAGGAGATACAGAGGCTTTACTACTGAACAAAACACAAGTAGTGTAGTATCAATTGATTTAAGCCCAGAAGCAATATGCACAGCTGGCACCGCCGTCTTATGCCTGCCTGCAGCTAGATTAAATACATCCGTTGCATACGTTGGGCCTGCAGTACTGCATAATATAGGCGCCGCCCGGCTGCAAGTTAGATGATATGAGGATTATGTAAATTGCTGAATTTTGTAGATTCTCTAGCAATTGCCCAATGGCTGAAGATGTTAAGGATATTTCTGGGGGTTGTAAATCAAGTCGCGGTGAAAAATGCGGA
>CAZHAQ010000020.1:0-14729 GCA_964529785.1 uncultured Candidatus Saccharibacteria bacterium | reverse complement strand
GTAAAGTACTACGACAATATAGATAAACTGTCCATCATACTTATACTTGGCTGGGGATGAGGGATTCGAACCCCCGATCATGGGACCAGAACCCACTGCCTTACCACTTGGCCAATCCCCAATGAATTCAGACAGTATTTTAACATATTCACTGTATAATTTCACTAATAATTTCAAGCCTATATTAAACTGTTTTAATTTTATTAGCATAAGTGTATAAATATATTTATAAATAATGAAAAAATCAAAACCTAAGCAAAAAGCTAATAAATCACTTATCAGCAAACTGGCTACAAAAAGAAATGTTCTAATCGCCACGTTGTTAATTTTTAGCGCCGTAGGTTTTACCCTTTTAAAGCCTTCGTCAGCAGTGCCTTATGATGGCTGGCAAAGAATTAGAATTTTGAATATGGCTACGTCCCAGTTAGGCGTTAAAGAGCGGCCAGGAGTATATAAATATTCGGAAGACAAACAGGAAAATTGGTGCGCAGATTTTGTTAGCTGGGTATATAAAGAAGCGGGCTACCCCTTTATAACGAGTAGTGCTAAGGGCAGGAGCAGCTGGCGGATACCTCTTGTATATATTCAGCACAAGGGAGTACCGAATTTGAGGGACTACTTAAAGTCGCATAATGCCTACCGGACGAAAGAATCCGGCTACCGACCAGGTATTGGCGACATAGTAATTTTTGCCCGGAACGGCAGGAGTCATACGGGTATTATTGAGAAATCTGATAATTCTAAAATATACACCATAGAAGGTAACACCAGTACTGACAATGTGGCACGACGATCGTACTCAATAAAAGATGCAACCATTGACGGCTACGGAACTATCATAGCCAGTGGGCCTAAAAAATAATTACCTATTTTCTAATCGCCATTTAGCAATTTCAGCATGATGGCCGTTCATTAACACTTCAGGAACTTTAAGGCCTCTAAACTCTTCTGGTCTCGTATATTGGGGAAACTCTATGCTTTCGTCATCTTCTTGAAACGATTCTATCTCGGCAGATGCCTCACCGCCCAGAACTCCAGGGAGCAGCCTGACTACACTGTCTGTAATTGTAAGCGCCGGAAGTTCGCCGCCAGTCAACACGTAATTACCGAGACAGATTTGTTCATCTACCCAGTTAGTAATTCTTTCATCATAGCCTTCATATCTTGGGCAAACTATTATAAGTCCCTTATTGTTTGCCGCTAAGCGCTTGGCATCAGATTGCTTGTACAACTTTCCTCGTGGAGTAGGTAAGATAACTATCGCTTCAGGATCATGATCTTTAGCATGCTCAATAGCTGCTACAACCGGCTCAGGCTTAAGCAGCATACCATCGCCGCCGCCATAAGGAGTATCATCTACAGTTCTTCTAGGACCTAGACCAAACTGCCTCAAATCAATCAGGCTATACTCTACAATTCCTTTTTCAGCAGCCTTCCACATCATGCTGGCACCTAA
This sequence comes from uncultured Candidatus Saccharibacteria bacterium, assembly GCA_964529785.1. Lineage (GTDB taxonomy): Bacteria > Patescibacteriota > Saccharimonadia > Saccharimonadales > JACDBH01 > JAGQMT01. The sequence goes on along the minus strand of CAZHAQ010000020.1, from coordinate 13,273 downwards.
GTAAGGTTCCAATACTTCAGGAAATAAAGTTATTATTTGTATTTTCATTTCCTACAGTATAAATAATATTGACTTTTATTTCAATTATTGGCTTAGATACATAAGTACTTAGCAGCAATAAAAAAAGCACCCCACCTTAACGCAGGGTGCTTAACTCTAGCCTACTACTTGATTTAGATATCTAGGTCGTCTAGATCCTCTAGCTCTTTGCGGGCCTTGGATATAGCTTCGCTATTGTCATCACCATCTTCAATACTTGCTTCATCATTGTCATTCTTAGCAGATGCGTCGTTATTGTCATCGCTTTGGCTAGACCATCCATCGCCATCGCTACTACTTCGCGAACCGCCTTCAACTCCATTATCTACAATCTTGAGGTTGTAGCGTGCATCATTTTTGGTGCCAAGTGCTCTTAAAAGAGTACGGAGACTTTGAGCAGTTGCACCTCGCTTACCTATAACTCTACCTAGATCTTCCGGATCTACTGTCAATTCAAGCAAGACTCCTTTTTCATCAATTCGTCGCTCAATCTTAACTTCATCGGGCTTGCTAACCAGTGACTTTACTATATATTCTACAAATTGTTGGTCTATACTGTTGTTCATGCATTTTCCTCGTATACGGTTAATTACTGACCTACCCATTATACAAATCAAAAAGCGTGCCCGCAAGGACACGCTTATGATTAAGCTAATAAGAATACAGATTATTCTTTAGCGGTTTCTGCTTCTTCCACTGGTTCTTCAGTTTCAGCTGCAGGCTCTTCTGGAGCTGGCTCTTCAGCAGTTTCTTCAACTGGCTGAGTGCTGCGCCTCTTATCGGCGTTTCTAACTTCACGCTTCTTAGTCTGGTCAATTTTAACCCAGCTTGGCAGCTTTACGCCTTCTTTTTGCAGCAGCAGCGCTACACGGCTAGTAGGCTGTGCACCATGCTCTACATAGAAACTAGCCTTTTCGGTATCGATGTTTATTTCTTTAGTGTGTGGATTATAATTACCTAGTTTGGCAACCACACGGCCGCTGCTAGGGGTCCGGCGTGAGTCTTGAACAACTACGCGGAATTGAGCGTGGCCTTTGCGGCCAGTTCGCTGTAGACGTATTACTAACATCCCTACTCGCTTTCAATTTATTAAATAACCTGTTTATTCTACAGTTTTTCACCTCTGTTGTCAATCTGTAATCTATATCCGTTTTACAGTTAGAAATAAAGTTTAAGTACTCTAAACAGCATTGGCTAGATGTAGCGTAGCAATACTATTTGCTAAGCTTAACTAGGCCTTTTTCAGCAGCTGCCTGCTGGGCAGACTGCTTGCTTGGACCTGACCCTTCACCATATAGCTTGCCGTCAATATACACGCCCACAGTAAAAACCTTGTCATGATCAGGGCCGACTTCGTTCATAACTTTATAAGATGGCGTAAACCCTAAAACACTTTGAGCCATTTCTTGAAGGCGCGACTTTGGATCCAGCCATGATCCAGTTTCAAGTATTTTAGCGAAAGTGCTTAAAATTGTTTTATCAATCAGGGCCTTAGCTGCCTCGTAGCCTTTATCCAAATAAACAGCACCGACAACAGCCTCAAAGCTGTTAGCAAGAATTTGCGCCCTGGCGCGTTCCGTACCGCGCTTCTCGCCCCGGCTAAGCCGCAAGTAGGGCTCAAATCCAAGCGCGGCTGCTGCTGCACTTATACTCTCTGTTCTTACCAGCGCGCTGCGCCAGTTAGTCAAGATTCCTTCCGGCTCACTGTAATTAAGGTACAGATACTCTGTAACAACAAGCTCTAGCACGGCATCGCCTAAAAATTCTAACCGCTCATTGTGCTCTTTAACAGTACTACGGTGCTCGTTTAAATATGACCTGTGAGTTAAGGCTGTAATTAATAATTCAGGGTTTTCAAATTCAATGCCCAGTTTTTCTTTTGCAAACGCAATGTACTGTGACCTATCTTGCATTAAAGAGCTTCTCCTATTTTACTGTTCTGAAAGTTTAAAGTAGTACCCATAAATATGACAGATTATAAATTGCCTTTCTTGATTTTGGTAAGTGCAATCAGCATTAACTTACCGATATCCTCGTATTCAATTAGATTAAGGGCGTCTTTAGAAGACAGCCAGCGGCAATCGTTCATCCAGTCTTCAGGCTGAAGCCTATCTGTATTGCCTAGCGCTCGGACTAAAAATATTTCCGTCGTCATTAAAACCAGACTGGTTTGCCGGCGATAGCGGAAATTTATTTTACCCAGCCACTGCAGGATCTGCATTTCCTGTAGACCTGTCTCTTCACGAATCTCACGCTCAGCAGTCTGCTTAGACTCTTCCCCTTCTTCAATGTGGCCCTTTGGTATAGTCCAGCGGTCTTTAGCGTCTTGAATTAGCAGGAATTCAATATCCTTACCGTCTTTTGAACGCCTGAAGACTATACCGCCTGCAGTCGGTTCGCGTAAAACTTCTGAAATAGCAGGACGACGCCGATTTATAAAAGTTTTAAAATTTTTTACAGGATTAGTCGGCCGTTTAATCATCTTCTTAACAAAAGGCCGTTTCTGCTGCCTCTTATTATCAGATTTTGATGGTTCTGGTTTGTTAGCCATAAAATTTCAACTAGGTTGGTATTACTTGTTTTCTTGGGAACTAGTCTTTGGATTCGGTACTTGCCTGATCACCACCCTTTTGGCGAAGCAGCGAACCTAAAACACCATTTATGAACTTTGAGCTATTGTCTCCACCAAACGCTTTAGCCAGTTCAACCGCCTCGTTTATAACGACTTTTGGCGGTACATCTTCAGCATACAGTAATTCGTAGGCTCCAATCCTTAAAACCACGCGATCCATTCTGGCTATCTGATGAATCGGCCATTCTGGCGCCAGTGGCTGCAGGATTTTATCCAACTCGGCGCTACGTTCTGATACTCCATTCGTCAGCTTGCGAATGAACTCTGTATCATCAATAGTCTCCTTGTACCGTGCAATATTGCGTGATAGAACTTCAGAGATATCAAAAGTCTTATCGCCAGATTCTTGGCGAAAGTCCTGCTCATAGAGCGTCTGAAGTGCAACGATGCGGCCTAAGTGCCGATTGGATGCCATATAATTGTTAACTTTCCGCTTATGGTATCTTGTTTTATCAAGTATACCTTATTCTACTAAACTAATTAACAGCAGTTTTTGGCTTTGCTGATTCGTTTGGAGTAGTGTATGCCTTAACCGGTGATTTAGCGTTGACTTTACGAGCCAACTTAACCACCTCGTGGCTGCGGCGCATACCAGTTTTACGATGCGAAGTCTGTTTCTTGGGCTTTCCCATGATTAACCTAGAGGCTCCTTTATAGTTGTTATTCTAATATTGCTTAACTGTAAGTATAGCTTAATTTGCTGGATAATTCAAGAGAGCATGTTGACAATAATGCTAATCCCTGTTCTTATTCAGTATTAAGCTAATATAGTATCTACCCGGCTGCCACCCATGATAAACACTAGCTTAACATATTAACACTTTCCTATCTTTTTCTAAACAATAAGGAAATATAAACCCCAAACTCTCCACTAATCTTATACATCGGAGCAGCTGAGAAACTACTTAACTTTGTTTAAATTACGAAATTAACCAACCTGCCCGGAACATAGACAGATTTCTTAATTTGGTTTTCACCTATAAGCGCAGCAATTTTACTATCTTGTCGAGCGGCTTCTATAATCTCGTCTTTACTAGATTCTGCTGAAAGTTCAACCGATGACCTCAACTTGCCGTTTATCTGTACCACGATTTTAATAATGTCGCTAATAAGATACTTTTCTTCCCACTGAGGCCAGTTGTCAATGTGGATGCTATCCTGATGCTTTAAATCATGCCAAAGCTCTTCAGCAATGTGGGGAGCGAATGGTGCTATCAATTGTATAAGACTTTCTACCGCAAATTTCCATGCAGGGCTGCCCTGCATGCCGCTTCTGGACTTAATTTCATACAAATCATTAGTTGCCTTCATCATTGCGGCAATTGCCGTATTATATTTCTGCTCTTCCAGGTCTGAAGTTACCTTCTTAATAGCTGGATGAATTGCCCTTAAGACTGCCTCGTCTCCGTCTGAACTGCTATCTTCTTCTTTAGCGATATACTCTTGAACCAAATTCCAAACCCTGTTTAAAAACCTATATGTTCCTGGCACTCCTTGAGGATCCCAGCGTATCCAAAGATCAAGTGGTGCTGCAAACATAAGATACGTCCTAAGAGCATCAGCCCCATAGCCTTGGTTAATTATTTCAAGCGGGTCTACGCCATTGCCTTTAGATTTGCTAAACATCTGGCCATCAGATGCTGTAACCTTGCCGTTAAATAGAAACTTCTTAAATGGTTCCGGATCATCAACAAGACCGAGCTTACTTAAAAAGCGGGTTACAAATCGGGCATATATCATATGAGCCGTCGCATGATCGCCGCCATTATAAAAGTCTATCGGCATCCATTTATTTACTGTTTGACTGTCAAATATCTTATCTTCATTCGCTGGATCAAAATATCTAAGCATATACCAGCTGCTGCAAATATAAGTATCCAGCGTATCAGTCTCTCGTTGAGCTTTACCATTGCAGTTTGGACACTTAGTTTCCAGCCAATCAGCCGCCCTAGCAAGAGCACTGCGTCCGTCACCACTAGGCTGAAAATCCTGAAGCTCAGGCAGTACGACGGGCAAATCCTCATCAGGCACTAACTGCGGACCGCATTCTTCGCAGTTAATAATTGGAATCGGTGCGCCCCAATATCGCTGACGGGATACGCTCCAATCACGAATTTTATATGTCGTTCGCTCCATTGCTAGATTATTGACTTCCAGATCGGCTACTATTTTCTCTCTTGCTACTGATGAATCTAAACCGTTGTATTTACCGGAATTAATAATTTCACCTTCGCTAGTATAAACTTCTTCATTCCAAAGCTGCTGCCAGACATATTTTTGATGATCCGGAGTCAACGAATCATTAACCTTATCTTCATCAACCCAAACTAAGGTATGTAGTTTTTGCTCTGATTCGTCTATTTGACCTTGCAAGTTTAGATCTTCTACTTCTGCATATAGACCGTAGGTTACAGCTTTACGATTCTGGTTCTTGTGTGATGCGCAGTATCTAGCAATAGATAACCATTTAGTCTTAAGTACTATATTAACGCCATCGAGTGCAGCTTCTTCTTTAATCTCCGCCAAGGCCGCTTCTTCAGGGGTCTGACCGTCCTCAATGCCCCCCATAATAGCGGTAGTAATTCCTTCTAAGCTGCCGTGCCAGTTCAAGAGTGCAAACTTACCGGTGGATTTATCCTTCAAGTGAACAATAACTGTGTCGCGCTCCACTTCTTCTAAGCCTGGCTGTGGAGGATTATTAGTGTCATCTTCCGACCAAGCGACTACCTGCTTAATTGGCAGATTAAATTTCTCGGCAAACTCATTATCACGCTCATCATGAGCCGGAACGGCCATTATTGCGCCCGTTCCATAGCCAGCTAAAACATAGTCGGCAATCCAGATAGGAATTTGCTCCTCAGTTGCCGGATTAATTGCGTAGCTGCCGGTAAAAACACCCGACTTTTCTTTTGAAGCCTGACGCTCAACCTCAGTCTTTTTAGTAGATAGTTTTATGTACTCTTCGACTTCGGCTTTCTGCTCATCAGTTGTCAACTGTCCGACAAGTTCATGCTCTGGAGCTAGCACAAGGAATGTTGCTCCAAACAATGTATCTGGACGAGTCGTAAATACTGTTACAGCGCCGTCGCTGGTAGCCACTTTAAATATAACTTCAGCACCCGTGCTTTTTCCAATCCAGTTTTTCTGAGCAGTCTTAACAACCTCCGACCAGTCCAGCGCGTCAGTTGCCTCTAGCAGCTCGTCGGCGTATTCAGTAATCTTAAAGAACCACTGCTTGACTTCTTTCTTTTCAACAATCGGGTCGTCCGGCCCGTCATGCCGCCAGCATTTGCCGTCAATGACTTGCTCATTGGCAAGCACAGTCTGGCACTTATCGCACCACCACTGCATGCGAGCATCTTGATATGCTAAGCCATTTTTATACATCTGGCTAAAGATCCATTGCGTCCACTTATAATAGACCGGATCGTGAGTAGAAATCTCTTTACTCCAGTCATTGCTCCAACCCATAGCTTTGTACTGGACATGATAGTCCGGAATTATCTTAGCCATTGAAGCTTGTGGAGATACGCCAGTTTTAATCGCAAAGTTTTCTGCCGGTAATCCAAACGCGTCCCAGCCAACTGGATGATAGCTTTCATACCCCTGCTGCCGCTTATACCTAGCCATAACATCGGATATCGTGTAGTTCATAGCATGGCCAATATGAATGCCAGCACCAGAAGGGTAGTTGAACATACTCATTGCTATATATTTTGGCTTATCGCTATTAAGATCAGCCTTATAAGTCTGCTGTTCGTCCCAGGTTTTTTGCCACTTTGGCTCCAGCTCTTTTGGATTGAATCGTTTCATGACCTCTATTGTAACAGATAGGCGCACTGCTTATAGCTACTATCTTAATTTTGTTCTTGTCTTTTAATTATGAGTTGCTTTTAACTGGCAGCGGAACTTTACGTTCTAAAACTACTTTTACCCTGTACTTAGCTAGTGGAAAACTAACGACCTTAAGATGATGCCAGTAAGTATATGCTTTGGCATTATTTGCATGCATTTCCTTGTCGCTTTCTACTAGTGGCCGCTTGTGGTTGCGGTAATCATAGTAGGTATATATAACTGATGCGATTATAGTAGAAGCGATAAATGTGGTGATAGCTAAAGATACGCCGGTCTTAACTAGTTCGTCAGCAGTAGTCTGGCCTTCAACTGCCAAGCCAACTGGATCAGCTATTATGCCGTTAGCAATTCCGTCGTCGTCATGCTGCCCGCCGTCAGTAATACTATAAGTTAATTTCAAGGCTTTAGAATTACCTATATTAACGGTATCAAGACTGGCTCCCATTACTTCACCGAATCTTTCATCGTTTGGATTAAACTTACGCGGCATAAAGCCGTCTGGTTGAATATTGGCGTGAATAAATAGTTCAACTTTAACTGTGCCGCCTCTAGAACAATATAACGTAAAGTCAGTTAAGCCATATGGATAGTCATATCCGTTGTCTTTTCGGTTTAAGGACTTGATGTTCAAAGAGGAAACCGAACTGTTTTCCGAACATCCTTCTGTTATTAAGGTGTTGTAGATGTTAGCGGAATTTACAAACGTAGTAACTGTAGGCTGCTGGCTGTCCTGAATACCGTCGCCGTTGGCATCGCCAGCATTAGGGCCAGCATCTTCTTCGCTGTCAGGAATACCATCAGCATCAAAATCGTTTTGACTTCCAACGCTAATATTTTGAGAGAATTCTGAAGTTGCTCCAAAACCATGGCCAGTACTAGCGTCTATTGCTGTGGTCGTAGCACTGATCGCTTTCCCTTGAAGGTTACCACTTACCGTTATTGTGGCAGTCTTGCCATTTCCAGGATTTACAGACTCTAATGCTCCTACAAATACTTCTCCGGGGCCATAACCGAATATAGACCTTTCATCATTTGTGAATAATTCTATACGATAAGAGTTTGTCGGCGAATCGGCGGCGTCTAAATCATACTCAATCGTTAACTGGTCGCCTATCTGCTGGGCAGACTTTAATACAGGGAAGTTTATTAAACCATTCGGTCCCTCATCGGCATCACCCTCATCATTCAAAGACGGCCCTTGGTGCTCAAATTTGTCCATGATAAAGTCAGCCGGATCACTATTGTCTTCACTTATATAAAGGTCAATTCCCTGATTAGACTGGCCAAAATTAGGGTAGTCAAACACATTAACACTACCGATGCTATTGCCTAGGAATGAATTCTTTGCAGGAGACAAATCTACCCCGTAGGCTGATATTTTCATCCTTTGCACACCGATACCCATGCCCGAAGCTCCCTTTACGATGTTTCCTTCGCCAGGATTAGTGCCACCGACTAAATTGCCTTCAGCTGCCCCAGATAGAACTATACCTACGCCATTGGTGATATTAGGACTGGCATTACCCCTGTAATCCGTACCGACATAATTACCTTGCACTACAGAGCCTGCACCTGTTAGTATCACGTTAGCAGCTGAACAACCGGAAATTAAATTTGGCTGCCCAGCTGAAGGACCTCCAATTACGGTAGTATTTTCGCTAGAAATACCAAGTACACAGCCGGAAAGTTCAGTCTCACCGTCCTTAGCAATGCCTATATAGTTTCCATAAACCTCTCCGTCTTCTCCGTTCATCGTAATTGCCCCAGACCCCCCACTAGACCCCAAGAATATATTGCGATCAGCTGGATTCGTGCCGCCAATCTTTATATCATTGCCACCACCATCCCAGTTCTGCAGAATGATAGCATGAGGGGTAAGTATCTCACCTTTTGTCATTCCATCAGCTTTTAGCCCAAGATAATTGCCTAGGAATGAAACGTCATTAGATCTGACCACTACCGCATTTTCTTTAAAATCATAAATAGACAGTCCAGATATGATTGATCCGGAAGATCCAGAGTTAAATATTAAACCACTATCTATCTCTTGATTACCGTTTAATTCTATTTTAATAATGCTGTTGAATGGCTCGGGAGACACAGATGTATTTTTCTGTGCGCCTTCCTGACTTGTATAGCCATCAAAAAAAACTTTTTCTGATATGTCAGGCAGTTGACTTGAAAGAGTAATAGTATGGACGTCTGAACCCGGAATATTGAACTCAATTGTGTCCGTATCCCCAGGATTATTATTTTCGTTTGCGTCTATAATTGCCTGCCTTAACGAGCCGGGACCGGAATCATTAGTATTGGTAACGCTAAACGTTGCGGGGGCAGCTGATGTAAAATTAGGTGCCGCTACTGCAAGCAGTGCTGCAGTTAGTATTGTTAATAAAAGACCCACTCTAATAGTGAAAAGATTGATTTTATAGATAGTTCTCATGCTTAAGAATAATTTTAACATAAAGAACGCTTAATAGAACAATAAACTTGATTGGTCTTCGCTAGGTATCAAATTCGAGATCCAGCAAAAATGGTTTACTGTCTTCCAGTTTATCTATTATTTCCTTCCATCCGGGTATAAACCTAGAATAATCAAGCTTAGTCCAGTCTATCCATTCTAGCTTGCCTTGAGCCACTTCAGTTTTCGGCCATTTTTCTTCAAGGTTATCTGCAAACCAAATTGGACCGGCAATATGCGTAAGGGTATTTGCGCCCTCTCTTACTAGTACAGACAACTGCCCTTTATATTCGGGTTGAATAAAAGGCTGGCCGATAAAGTCGTTCCATTCCCTTTCCAAGGCTTCTTGCAGAGTTTCTTCCATATGAACCTTGCCAGATATACATCCCAGCTTGTTGATATATGGCTGTTTATATCGCTCCAGTACCAGCCATCGGCCTTTATTGGACCGTGCAAAAATAAGTGTGTAAGTCATTGGCGACTCAGTAATATTTTTGCTAAAGCTAGAAAAAGCCTGGCTTGCTCTAATTCCGCTATTTGTAAGCCTATACTTCCCTTTGTCTATCTTTTCAACAAGACCCATGCGGATCAAATCTTTTAGATGGTACATGAACTGGCTGGGCTCTACAGTTTTTATTACAAGATCGGAATACCTGGCAATATCATGCTTGCGCAGCTGATAGAATATCTCCCTTTTTATATGATGGTCAAAACCCTGAACATTCATACTAAAAAAATTTTTAGTAAAATCCTTCCTACTAGAATATTACTACATTAAACTGCAAACTTGTCATATAAAGAATAAACATGGAGGGTAGCATGTCGCTAAGATCGGAATTAGAATCAAAAGCTTACGCAGAGGTACCTGCTCCGGTAAGCGAACAACAGGTTGATGAATTGTTCTTAGCCTTTGACGCATTTTTAAGCATAGCTCCTGATGTTAAGAGAGCTGGCAACTACAGCCTACCTGGACTAAGTAATGGCGACTTCGGCTATTTTAGGCGCATACCCGGCTCAAGCAATGACGGCCGGTCAATGTCTTTAGACAAAAAGCACGTTTATCATTTTGGCAGCGGCAGCCGGCAGCAGTTTGAAGCGTGCGACTATTCCAACCTTCCAAAAGAGGTCAGAGACTTCTGTGATATTAGCGAGCAGGCTTACTGGCAAACAGTATCTTCGCTTAAAAGAATATTAAGACAGTTAAGAGACGAGGCAAGCGGCTATGGGTTTCGCAGCGCCGACCATTTAGAGCCATATTTTATTAATGGCACATATCCGTTAAATATTCACCAGCGTTTAATATCTGCAGAAATGCCAAGCAACCCCAATCGGCCCATAACTGAACATCATTATGACCGGTCAGTCTTTACTATTCATACTAAAGCTAGCCAGCCCGGATTTGAAGTTGGCTTCAAGGGCGACGGATCAGACCTTAGTCCAGCCAGCCAGCCTGAAGGCCAGGCCTTATTCTTTGCTGGTGGCGGCTGGAGGCAAATGCCAGCAAAAACTCAGCTTGATTATGACTTTATAAAGCCTGCTTATCATGGAGTTAGACGTCCTGCCTCTACAGCCCATGAAGCTGGCAGAGTTGCCAGAAAGGCTCTAGTCACATTTGCAAATCCATTTGAACTTCAGACTGATCCAGCATACGCGCAAACTCACCCCCACCTAGAAACAGAGCTTGCTGCTTAAATTTTACTCAGCCAGTTTTTATACCGCGCGTCTCCCCCGATCAGCACTTTCTGATGAGCTTCTTGCAGCTTGTCCGTAATAGGCCGGCCATTACTGCCGATTTGTCTTGCATCAATTTCTATTATTGGCGTTAGATAGGCTGAAGTTCCGCAGGCAAAAACTTCATCAGCTATATAAAGCTCTGTCAGATCAATTGGCCGCTCCACCACTTCAATCCCCATATTCTTTGCCAGCTCAATTACTGTCATCCGGTTTATTCCTTCCAGCAAATCATGGGTCGCATCAGGGGTTACCAGCTTATTATCACGAACCATAAATATATTTGCAGCGCTTAACTCGCAGACATGTCCATGGGAATCTAAGAAAATACAGTCATCATAACCGCTGTCTAGGGCGTCCTGTTTTGCCAATACCGAGTTAATATATGCCCCGTTAACTTTAGCGCGCGATGGTATTGAATAGTCCGGTATGCGCCGCCATACGCTAGTCTTAAGCCGGGCACCTTCTAAAGGTAAAATTGATTCTGCATTATATAAAAATATGCTTAAAGCAGTACTTAGACCCCGCGACTTTGTGCCAGGTACCAACTGATCTACATGTAGGGTGGCCCGAGCAAAAACACTTTTTTTAACCTTATTTGACGCAGCCAGTTGCTTAACAGCGGTCTTAAACTGCTTATAATCCCAGTCATAATTATCTATTCCTATAATTCGTGCCGAGTTAACCAATCTTTTAAAATGATCTTCCAGCCTAAAAGCAACCAGCTTACCTTTATTATCTGGCGTAATCTGAAATACAGTGTAGACGCTAAGCCCATACAAAACTGCTGAACTAGCTATGCTTAGGCTGGCTTCATTAAAGGGCACTATCTTGTTGCCGAAAAATACATTTTCTTCTATACCAGCCATTAGAATTGTTTTAAATAATTAGTATTAAAAGCTACTGTTTTATTTTGCTGTTTTGCCCAGCGGTCTTCGGCCAAATCAACTAGGCGGGTTACTAGCTCTATGGCTGATACGCCCGATTGGTTCCAGTTATGTAGATACAGACTGCCCGGTAATGGATTTATCTCGTTAAAATATACCTGCTTAGTCTTAGAATCAATCAGCATATCTACTCGCGCTATTCCGCTGCAGCCGATAGCTTTATATACTTCAAGCCCTACATTGACGGCATCCTGGTACATTTTTTCAGGCAATTCTGCAGGCACCTGGCTGTAGCCCTGAGCGCCCTGCTTTCCGGTTTTTGATGACTTACCGCCCTTTTTACCGCCATTTAAATACTTGGTTTCAAAATCAAAAAAATCCTCTGTGCTCACAAGCGGCCTCTCAAGACTTGCCGGCTGAAGCTCATCATTGCCAATTATTGGCAGGGTTACTTCTATCAAGTTGCTTACAGCTTCTTCGATGATTACTCTATTGTCATAATGGCATGCCACCTCAATAGCATTCATTAACTGCTGTTCGCTAGTTACTTTTGTTATTCCAATACTTGATCCGAGATGAGCCGGCTTAACAAATACCGGATATTTTAAAGATTTAGATATCCGCTTAATATATTTGCTTGGCTGCCTAGAAAACTCTTCGCTGGTTAAAAATTCATACTTTGGAACTTTAATATTTTCATTATTAGCTAGCACTACTTGCTTGGCTAATATTTTATCCATAGCAATTGCGCTAGAGGTCATATCGCAACCCACAAACGCTACATTAGACATTTGCAGCAGGCCCATAAGTTCGCCGTCTTCACCATGGGTGCCATGCATAGCCGGAAAAACTATATCTACCTTTTTATATTGTTTACGGCCGGCAAATTGGCTAGATTTTACCATTGTCAGTCCATCGCCCAGCTGCAACTGCAGCTTAGGTGCCTTGCGAAGAAAGTCATTTATTTCTCCTGTCTGAAACAATGATATATCTTTAAACTTTTTATCCCAGTACCAGCTGCCATCCTTAGCAATGTAAATAGGCTCAACATTATATTTTTTACTTGCCTCTAAAGGTTTAATAACGCTTGAAATAGCCGTTACAACAGATACATCGTGTTCAGTAGACTTGCCGCCAAATATTACTGCAATTGTTTTCATATTTTAATAATACGCCCATGCTGAACAAATACAATATACAATTAACGATTACAATTAGTAATAATTGTCTGTCCAGTCATTCTGCATAAGCACAATATCGCCTGCGGCCAGACCATATTGAATATTCTCATAATAATTTAACGCATCATCAACAATAATAGTCTCTGAATTATAACCTAGCCTGTTTAGCTCATCATGGATAATCTTTGTGGCACTGTTTTTCATTAATACAACTTCGTCTAGCTTAGACTCCATTATATATTGGGCAATCAGTTTATGTACCGCTTCTTTCTGATCACCCTGCTCTACAAGCCCAGGAGTGACATATATTTTTCTTCTTGATTTAAGCTCGCTCAATAACTCTAAGCCTACCTTTATACCTTCCAAATTGCCGTTATAAGTATCATCTATTATCCACGCGCCATTAATATTAATTGGCTTTAAGCGATGCTCATAAGGCATAGTTTTCTGTATGCCAGCCTTAATTTCTTCATTCTTAATTCCAATT
>CAZHAQ010000019.1:0-15307 GCA_964529785.1 uncultured Candidatus Saccharibacteria bacterium | reverse complement strand
TACTTGATAATCTTTTTATTAACATTTAAGCTTAGTTTTGGCATTTTTTAAGACATGCTATAATTAGAGGCACAAATTATGTATTCTTTACTTTTCGTGGTGGCTTTTGGAATTCTAGCGTATCGCAGTACGCGTATTCGCGACACTGAATTATCCGAAGTATCTCAGCGAATAGGTGATCGTTTAAGCAAGCTTTGGGACATAGCTCAAGTAGGAATGCGTGAGAACCGTTTCCTTAGAGCAGAGAAAGCATTACTAACAATCTTAAAAATAGACCAGAAGAACGCCGCCGCATATAACAGGCTTGGTATCTTATACGCCAAACAAAAAGAATATAAAGACGCAATTGACTGTTTTGAAATTGCCAGCTCCATAGACCCCAGTGCTTCATCGCTCCATAATCTGGGGCTTATTTATTATGAAACTGAAAATTACCATAAAGCAGGCCTGGCGTTTGAGCAGGCACTTAAACTTGAGGACGACCTTGCAGCTAGGCATATAGCCTATGCCAAGGTGCAGGAAAAACTTGGCAACAAGAAAATGATGATTATAGAGCTTGAAAAAGCCACGGAGCTTGAGCCTAACCCGGAAACTCTTGGCCTGCTGATTAGAGCTTACGAGTCAATGGAAATGCACACCGAGGCTGATCTAATAAAAGCTAAGCTTAATAAGCTAATCATGCCGGCAGGCAAGCCAAGAAGAGTTCTTCGTCCTCGCAAGGTTGTTATTTAATCATTTATTTGATAGAATACTTCGGTAAATAAGCCACCTTAGCTCAGCTGGTTAGAGCATCGGTTTTGTAAACCGAGGGTCGTCGGTTCGAATCCGACAGGTGGCTCCATTTTATTACAAGCAGGGATAGTGAAGCGGTCAAACACGGCAGACTGTAAATCTGCTGGCATTCGCCTTCGGGGGTTCGAATCCCTCTCCCTGCACCAATCAGAATATAAAGGACTTCAATGAAGTCTTTTTTTATTAAGTGGTAATAGAGTAAGTCTTACTTTCAAAATATTTATTTTATTTTTACAACTGCGTTATAATTCAAAAAAGAATGGGCAGCTATGAAAACACAGATTGGGAATTACAGGAAAAATGCGCCGTAGTCGGTCTTGCAAGCGACAATGATGTGGTCCTACCTGCCATTGAAGCTTTGCGCGCACTACAGCATAGAGGCCAAGAAGCAAGCGGCATAGCTTGCCAAGATTCAAAAGGCATTCTCAGCATACACCGCGAGCCAGGATTAGTCCGCGATGTATATCATGAAGAAGATGTCGCAAAGGTAAAAGGCAATACGGCAGTAGGCCATAACCGCTATTCTACTCATGGTGATAAATATAGTCACATGCAGCCAGTCGTCGATGAATCAATTGGCTTTGCGCTTAGCCATAACGGCAACCTTGCAGTACTTGACCCTTTAGAGGAAAAGCTCCGCCAGCATAATGTAATCCCCTCAAGGCTTAACGACTCAGAAATGATGGCGAGAGCAATCGCTACCTACATTAGAGATGGCCAGGATCTACCTTCAGCCGTCCGCTCAACCTATGGATCCCTAATAGGTGCCTTCTCCTGTACGGCGATACATGATAATACCCTGGTAGCATTCCGCGACCCTAAAGGAATTAGACCGCTAGCCTTTGGCGAATATGGACGGAATGGTTGGATTGTAGCATCTGAAACTTGCGCCCTAGATGCGGTAGGGGCAAATTATATAAGAGAAATTAAACCTGGGGAGATGGCCACATTAAGACAGGGGCGTCCACCAGAATTTGAACAGCTTGCAGAGGGCGAAGAAAAATTAGATTTATTTGAATTTATATACTTTGCTAGACCAGACAGCCTATTGTACGGCCAGAGGGTTAATGAAGTAAGGCGAAGATTCGGTCACGAACTGGCTATAACACACGGCCAGATTGCGAGCGGTGATAAGAGTAATACTCTAGTTGTACCAGTGCCAGACACTTCTATACCAGCAAGTGAAGGTTTTGCAGAAGCGCTCAATCTGCAAAACCGCCAAGCGATAATTAAAGATAGATATATTGGCAGAACATTTATACTACCTGACCAAGCAGGCAGGGAACAGCAGCTTAAAATAAAACACAGTGTTATACCAGAAGCCGTAAACGGAAAAGATGTAATTGTAATTGACGACTCAATCGTCCGGCTAAACACTATTCCTAAAATTGTTAGTCGCATGCGCAAGGCTGGGGCTAAAACAGTCAGCGTGCTGATTGCATCACCACCAGTAAGATTTACTGATCACTATGGTATGGACACCCCAAGCCAGGCAGAGCTTGCAGCAGCGAATATGACTATTGAAGAGATGCGACAAAAGGTAGGCTGTGAATATCTAGGCTTCCTGTCTTTAGGACAAACCATAAGAGCTACAAATATTTCTGGCAATAGATTTAATTTGTCCAGTTTCACTGGCGACTATCCGGCGCCCATAGGAAACTGGATGAATAAATTAAGAGCTCCAGTTAGCATGGAATATGTAGAAGAAGAATATATAAACCATGACTCACAGTGGAGAAGTAACGACTAAATTCTTTGATTAAAGCCTGCTATTATAAAAATCTAAGTAGAAGTCTAAAGTTAAGTTATTTATATTAGTTATAGCAGCTTAAAAAAATGTATGGTCCTAAATAAGAATAGCTGAACTTTTAACTAGTTAAGAAATACCTTCTGTAAATTCTATAAAAAGTGGTAAAATAAGCATATATAAGGTAAACAATAATTTGGCGCTATACTCGAACAACAGAAAGTTGTGAGCTTGGTTAGTCAGCCAGTTAAATATGCCGCGATAGCTCAGTAGGTTAGAGCGCATGCATGGTAAGCATGAGGTCTCGGGTTCGACTCCCGATCGTGGCTCCAAGAGAATATTGTTAAAAATGACTGCACGCGCAGTCATTTTTATATTATTGCCAATAAATTACGGCAACTGACAGCTTACAATGCGCAATAAGGGTTGCATTATACGATCTTATCTGTTAATATCAATGAGTTATGGCAAAAAAAGGTGACAAACGAAAAGTAGTAGGCTTAGTTTCGGAACTAAGCGGTCATCGCACGTACTATACTACTAAAAATACAATGAATACTCCTGATAAGCTTAAGCTGCGCAAATATGATCCAGTAGCTCGCAAGCATGCTTGGTATGAAGAGACCAAGAAGAACTTAGGAAGAAACACAGTAAACAAAAAATAGACCTCCAAAAAGAGGTCTTTTTTTATTGTAGTAGCCTTACTAAAGGTCAGCTAAATCTAGGGCGGTATTTATATATTCCGCGTGGCTCCAAACAAGCGGCGACACGCCTACCTGCTCAGAAGTAGCCGGTTCTACCTGCTCGCTAAAAATTCCGCTTTGCGTAGTCTTGCTAGCAGCCCACTGCATAATGCCATGTGCCTTATCATCTTCGCCCTTGTCATGGTAGTACTGCGCCAGCCAGAATGAACAAATAAACCAAGGATTGCCGAGAAAATCATCTCTAACCCTCATATACCAGTCTTCTTCATATCTTGGCGAGCCGCCTGAAGGCGACTGGTCTAACAGTACCTGCTCAATTAGTCTAACCGTGGACTCTACTTGCGGCTTAGTATTCTGCGGACCAAACATCATCATGCCGTAAAAGCTGGAAACGTCCAAGGTATTATCAAAATGCAGGCTGCCGTCTTGCTGCAGCAGGAATCCCTTTATGAACGCCTGTCTTTCTTCGCTATACAGCGGACCGATAGCACCGCCAATTCGGGTCGCCGCCTCGCGCCAAACTACAGCATCTGTCGGATAGTTAAACATTTCCGCGAACTGTCCGGCAACCAGTAAAGCTGAATAAGTTGTCGCGACTGTATAGCTAGTAGTAAGGAATTTTTCTTCCCATAAGTCATAGGTGGCATGAGGCAGGTTGGTAGCCTCGTCAATAAACGTAGCCATAAAATCAGCAGCCGGCTTTATAAACGTGCTGTATAGTGAGTCAACAAAATCCTTATCACCGCTAATCTTTAGATATTCGCCGAGCATAATAATCACTACGGCAGTTTCATCTTCCTGAATCGCCAGTTCATGCCGGTTATTATTATGTACAAGCGGATGCCAGGTGCTGCCGATGGCTCTATCCGGCTGATACTTGTGCATCAAATAGCCATCTTCATGAATAATGTCGCGGCAGAATTCAAAAAAGTTTCTGGCTTCTTCAAATAACCCAACCCTTATAAGCGGCCAGATAGCATACGCACCGTCTCTCGGCCAGCAGTAGCAGTAATAGTCGCGTCCGTAGTTAAAAATACTGGAATCGCCAGAAGCTAGAATGCTTCCTCTCCTATCAGTGTGAGCCTTAACTACTAGCAGGGATTTTTTCGTCATAGCCCTGTAATTATCATTGATCTGCCTAAGCTTTGGTTCTGCTGGCGCCATCCACTCCCGCCACCATCTTCGGGTATCCCTAAGCCTGGTAACAAGGCCTGTCTTCTTTAATTCCAAATGCTTGTTTTCAACATCCTGCTGGGAATTACCAGCAACCACCCAGTAATCTATGACTTTAGCCTGGGATGAGCCAAGCTGCAGTGTCAGCCGGATCACTGAGTCCACACCGCCATGCTCAACTGCATTGCCCGACAGCTCACCGTCTTCAGCATCACGATAAGTACCTTCTTTGCCTTCAATACCACAGTTTCCAACCGCATACTGGTCAAAAGGGGTGCCGTCACTAGTTTCAGCATAAGTAAGAAGACTGCAACGACCCTTATAATCTAGGATGTAGTGTTCTTCGGGATCATACAAAGCCGTATCGGCGCGTCCCGCATGAGATATCTGGAAAACCTGATGCATGAACACTCGTACTTCCCGGGCGCTATCAGCACGGTTGATTACCTTAACACGGCGACAAAAGGCATTAATGTATGGGTCAACAAAGTCCTGAAACTGCAACTCAATTCCAAGGTGTTTTTGTTTCATGGTGATGTTACTAATTAAGGCATTTTCCTCAAAGTCTACCGACATTTCCCAGCTGTTATCATTCACCCAGGAAAAGACGCCGTCAATCCAGACACCAATCTTGTGCCGTTCGCTTCTTGTAGTAGTCAAGTTATTTAGCCCTACATAGGGATAGTAAAAATCATGGACTAATCCGTGCTTATTAAGTCCGACAAACATCTGACCGTTGCTTAAAACTACTGGCCGACCCATATTACCAGACCTCCGACTCGAATATTATGTATTTTTTTCCCACCGAATAAGACATGCTAAACCTCAACGCCTTTTTCAATCAGGCGATATCTAACATCATGCCAGGCGTTCATAAAATTAATATAAGCTTCATATGGCGAATCATACGGACTGAAATACGCATGCACATCGCCATCGCTAAACCACTTGGTACACATATAATAAAAATGGTCAGAAGTTGTCAGACGTCTCCAGTCGGTTATCAGATCAAGATCTCCGCATTCCAGTACGGCATCTTCGTATTGATAGAGAGCATCAATGGTCTCATGCTGCATTTTATTGCCCAGCCAAGCAGTTAAGTCCCGTTCAGTGTCAGCCCAGGTAACAGTCTCGGGCATATCAACCCTGTCTACGGCCTCAAAACTATCTGCCGCCTGTCCAACCGTCATAAACTTATAGCCGCCATTTTTGAGCCACTCTTCCGGCAAGTACCTCAAAAAGCCGAAGATACCAGTATCTTCCCACTGGTGCTCACCAAATGTCTCATAATCCATAAATAAGTTGAACACCTGCGCTTCTCCGGATTCCGAAAGCCAGTGGGCAAACGTGCTGGCTGTCAGCGGAGTGTCGCTTCTAGCCGTCTCGCTAAATCTAAAAGCAATGTCATCGCTCAAACGATAATTCTTAAGAAGCAGCTTTATGTTATTAGTATAAGTTGGCTGATACATAAAGTTTGGAGATCTCCAGCCTAAGATTGGATCCCAGCCCTCGGCTAGAATTGCCTTATATCCAGCCTGATCCGCCCAATAGGCCAAGTCATTGTTATAAGCAAGCTCAGTATTCCTAAAGACTGTTGGAGTTTGCCCGAATATTTCTTCGATCTTTTGCCGGTGCATATCCACCTGACGCTCAAATTCTTTTCGGGAATAAAAGAAAGCCAGGCTATGGTAATAAGTTTCGCCTACAATCTCTACACGGCCAGTTTCGGTTAAGGCTTTAAAACTTTCCAAAACTTCCGGTGCCCACATCTCAAACTGCTCAATAGCAGTACCAGTTATCGATAAACTGATTTTGAAATCAGGGTGTTTTTGCAGCAGCTCAAGTAGCAACTTATTAGTAGGCAAGTATGACTTTTGCGCTACTTTTTTAATTACTCTTTCATTAGATTCCGGGGCGTCATAAGGTGCGTTAAAATAATCGCTGCGTTTTGCGACATCAAAAATAGTATAATGGCGCACCCTGTAAGGCTGATGTACATGAAGGTATAAAACTATTGCTTTGCTCATGCAGCCACCCTTTCCTGGACCTTAATATGATGGTGGTACCAGCCAACAAGCTTCTTAGCAGCCGGCTGCCAGGACAATTTTCCATATTCAAGTAAAGCGTTGGAATACAGCTCATCTCTCAGATTGTCGCTGCTAACAACTGCAGTAATTTGGTTTGCCATTTCCTCTACATCCCAATAATCAACTTTTAGGCAATTGTTTAATACTTCTGCTACTCCCGATTGCTTTGATACCAATGATGGCGTCCCGTATCCAGCTGCTTCCAGCGGCGTCAGGCCAAACGGCTCTGAAACAGAAGGCATTACAAACAAATCCCCAATTGCAAAACTGTCGCGCCAGTTCTTACCTCGCTGAAATCCGGTAAAGATGACATTTTTGCTAATACCAAGCTCTGCGGTTAAGCGTATCAATTCCTGGTACTGCTCGCCAGAACCAACTATTAAAAATATGGTCTTTGGCCGGCGTTCTATAACTTCTTTAGCAGCGTAAAGCAGATTGGTTAGTCCTTTTTGAATAGTTAGCCGACCGATATTAACGACCACCTTGTAGCCTTGCTGCTTAAGTTTCGTTAAGTAAGCATGAGCGTTGGGCTCATCTAGCTCATCTACCATGTCTAGGTCTAAACTGTTGTGCACTACGTCTATTTTGCTAAGCGGAATGTCATATTCCTCGGCAATTTTAAATTTTGTAAGCTGGCTAACGGCAATTATCCTATCGGCCATCATAAAACTAAGCCCCTCTATCTCACGGACCAGGGGATTACCGCCACCTGGACGGCCAGCCCTATCTGCCTCTACCGAATGAGCATGAACAATAAGCGGCTTACCAGAAATTTGCCGGGCTCGCAGACCAGCCCTGAATGTCAGCCAGTCGTGAGCATGTATAACATCAAATTCAAGCTTTGGCGCCAAGCGGCTAACTGCCTGCTCATAAGCAGCCTGCTGGTCATAAATGCTCAGCCATTCTTCTCGCCCATCTTCATAGATGTACTTATAGCTGTCGTAAGCAATTCCACTCTTAATTATTGCGCTGATCCCTTGTGGGTGAGCAGCTTTTACTTCCATGAAGTCAACGTCGTGTTCGGCTGAGTAGGGAAGAATAAACTCTATATCCACTCCATGACTGGAAATCGCCTTACACAGCTGATAGCATGCTACGCCTAATCCACCGCTATTGTGCGGCGGCAGCTCCCACCCTAGCATCAACACTTTCATCCCAGCAAATTCCCCTGAACTATGAATCTAGAGCCGTCAAACCTACTAGCTGTTTCAATAAACAGCAAACATGCTGGCTCGGCTTTTTTAACATCTCTAGGATTCATCGCCCTCAGTTTTAAACTTATTATCTTAAATACTATTATAGCGAGCGTAAGCGTAATAACAAGCCTTTATGGCTAATTTTCTGCTTAATGCTTATGTTAACCTATATATCTTTTATACTGCCGAAGGCGACCCTATCTAAAATCTCTCCCTGCATATCCATCATAGTAGCGGGAGTAATTACAAATTCACCATAACGATCATTGATCTCATCAAGGGCGTCCGACACATGCCTGTCAGCACCTAGGCCTTTGACAGATTTAATGTCTTCACTAGTCATACCTAACTCGGCTTTAAACAGGCTAAGCTGTTCCGGATTACTTGGCCTTAAATCATAAACCGTAATACTCATGCCGCGGACTTTACCGGATATATCCGCCCGCTCCAATAGCACCTTGGATGCCCTATAAATGCTACCGCCAGAATAAAGCCTAGACCCAACCTTGTGGCCCTGATGCCAAGATCTGCCCGACTCCAAATTATCGCCGCCAATAAACCCGTTGTCCCGGCCAGCCTGCTGGTAGTTATGAAAGTTTAAATAAAGATGTATCCCGCCAGCCGTCAATCCGGATCGCCGCAAGCGCCGGCCGACTTTTTCACATAGCTTTGCCAGCAGCCGGCTAAGCTCCTTACGGTCCCAAGTCGGCTTAGGCAGGGCATACTGATGTCCGATACTACGCCTAACAGTATCGTACTTGTCCACCTCATAACCTCGCAGTCTAAGATACCAGTAATAACCGGTAATGCCGCCAAATACCAGCTTTTCCAAACGCCGGCGGTCAGCGGCCAGGAAATCCAGCGGGGTATTAATGCCATACATGCGCAGCCGGCGTTTATAGCGCACGTTGATACCGGGCAGGTCAACAAGTTCAACCTCTTTATAGACCGACCGCAGATTATGATAGTCAATTTGCCGCATACCGTCGGGTTTATTGAAGCCGGCCGCAAATTTGGCTAGAAACCGATTAGGGCCTATACCAATATTAACCGTCACCGCCTCGCCCAAATGCTCGCGGATTTTTGCCTTCATATCCTCGCCGATCTGTTGCATTGTCCAGCCGGACCTAAGAACAGGCGAGTTATCAAGGTGCAAGACAAACTCATCTATGCTTTTAGGCGTTACGTCATCGGTATATTCAAGCATTATTTCCTTGAACCGGCGGTGCGCCTCTCGATACTTAGTGGGATCGGGCGTCATTATTATAATGCCGGGACACATCTGGCGAGCCTGGGCAACATTTACACCCAGCTTTACTCCCATTGCTTTAGCCTGGTAACTGGCTGCCAGCACAAATCCACGCGGCGTATCATAGGCAGCTACGCCAACCGGCCGGCCACGAAGCAGCCTGTTAGCCTGCTGCTCTATGGAGGCAAAGCAGGAATTCAGGTCTACATGCATGACTAGAGGTGCAGCTTTGTTAACGGAAAGATTATGAAGGAAAATTGACATTTTACTCTAGGGTTATATTACGCAAGAATAGACAGCCACCCCTATCTACGAAGATTTGGGCTGGCATTTTAAGAAGCTTTAGCTGGCGACCAGCTTCTTTGAGTTGTTTATTACTTCACCTATATCAAGCACTGAACGGCTTTGGCCGACTTCCTGCTGGTGCGACTGGACCAAACTCTGGGCAGCCAGCTCCAAACGCATAGCGTGCAAGATGCTCCTAACTTCTTCTCGTTGAGTCTGTTTTCTGTGACTTTTCATAATAATTAATCTCCTCATATTTTTTTCTCCTTACTGCCAGCCCGGGCATACTCCGGCGTATACATATCACCCGTCATATATTCTTCCAGGGTCCACTGCAAAGTATCGGTGTGTAGTGCCAGCTTGAAATAAACCTGACCCTGCTTATCGGCAATAGAGAAGTGGTGGATCTGATGCTTGCCGTCCCAGGTCTTATGCCAGAAATCAACTTTACCCAAGTAGTACTCCTGGTTGTTCCAGGTAAGCATGTAAGGCTGCAGCCGATGAAGGCGGGCATTGTAATACCATACAACTGAGACTGGCTCGTTTAAGCTTTCCCTCATGATATTGCTCCTGCCAGCCTTTGGCCTAATTTATAACTATTAGCGGCAACTTTGGTAGCCCGGTCCAAACTCCAGGTTAGGTTTTCGGTCTCCAGACTTAATTCAAAAACATATTCATCGTGCTCATCGCTGACCCGATAGTGGTGGACAAGCATGCCGCCACGATGCTCGGCATACCAGAACTGCACGCCAGCCAGCCAGTATTCTTCGTCCTTCCAGCTTAAGCGCACAGGACGCGCATACTGGTCCTGACCGCTGTAGCTAAATAGTACGTCTATTGGATTTTTGTTTTGATTGGAAGAGAAGCTATTACGCATATCAATACTCCACTTAAGTTAATTAAGATGTTGAGTACAGCTTAACGAACACGCTGTCGACGATTGATATGATAGGCAGGTTTTATCCCGGCTATAGATTGCGTAATAGCCCGAGTGGAGGAATCCATGAGTGCAAAAGACACCAAGTAAGCCCACACGTGGCTAAGCTCAAGTATAGCACTAGCTATACGAAGCCTGTCAATAGCTCGTAAGCAGCCGCGGCATTTTACTTGGAAGCTTTGGTCTTCTCGTTATGAAGAACGTGCTCGGGCATGGCTATCTTTATGCCGTGCTTGTCAAAAGCCGCTTTAAGCCGCCGCCTAAATTCGCCGCTAATAGCCCATTGTTCGCCGGGTTGGGACTTGCCAAAAACTCTGAATTTAATAAAGTATTCGCCAAACTCTTCCAGCCGCATAAAGTTAACTGGTTCTAAAATCTTCTCGCCCCAAACCTCATCAGCAGACAGCTCAGCCCCCACTTGATTTGCCAGCTTCTCAATCAGGTTTACATCTGCATCATGAGAAGCACTAATAACCAGGTTAACGTTGGCATGACCATGAGTCCGGTTAGTGACTACACCGATCTCACTGTTGGGTACCACCACTGAGTCTCCATCAAAACTGCGTAGCCTTACAATCTGCAAGGAAATTGATTCCACCCTGCCAGTAGTATCGGCAATCTCTACAAAATCTCCGACCCTCATCTGATCATAAAATAGGATTGATAAGCCTTTCAGAAAATCCTTGATCATACTTTGACCAGCGACACCTAGCACGACACCCAAGGCACCGATACCGGTAATAAAGGCGGCGATATTTACGCCTAGCTCATGCAAAATTAAAGTAATACCCACAATAACTAAAAGTACTGTAAAAAGCGTATAAAAAACTGACACTAATGTATCGCGCCGCTGCAGCCGTTCCTTATTATTAATATACTTCTGGGAACGCATAGCCCGGTCTACCAGCAAATACATTAACTGCCGGCCAGCTAGCCTGAGCGCAAAAACTATTGCTACAATTAAGACTATTTTAAACCAAGATATTTCACCCGGATTCTCAATTACAGTACTAAGATCCGGACTAGTGTTTGTTATAGGGTTCATATAGTTATGTTAACCGTTTATTTCTCAGGCTCAAAATTTATATAACCAGATAGTACAATATACATAATATGAGACTGAAACTTGTTGGCAAAAAGCCTGAAACTAAAGACGCATGGTCATTCTACTTTAAGCCGCAAGATAATCTTAGCTGGCTAGCCGGCCAGTCCATTAGGCTGGAAATACCTAGAAAGACCTGGGGCTACACCGAGAGGCGTTTTACTATAGCTTCGGCTATGCATGAAGACCATATTCAAATAACCACCAGGATTAGCGACAGCGATTTCAAGCAGCAGCTAGCCACCTTAGACTTAAATGAAGAGATAAGCGGCTATAACATTGAAGGTGATTTTATTCTCACCGATCCTAAGAAGCCAAAACTATTTATAGCCGGCGGAGTAGGTATCACGCCTTTTAGGGCAATAATTTCAGAACTAGTAATTAATAATCAGTCGGACAAGGTCAATCTTTTATACAGTAGCCGCGACAATCCAGCCATTTTTCAAGAAGAACTAAAAGCCTGGCAGGGAATAGCTCAAAACTTTAGTTTTGAAGTTTTTAATCAGAGAATTAACCATGAACTTATCACCAAATGCATACCCGATTGGCATGAAAGATTAATCTACGTATCCGGACCGTCAAAAATGGTTCAAGAAATTAGTAAAGATTTAATATCTAACGGATTAAAGTCTGAGAATTTACGCCAAGATTTGTTTACTGGCAAAGTTCAATAACTTATCACAGAATGCATAAAGTTATAAATTTTACATCAACCCTAAATTGCTTAAATTAACAGGTTATTTTATGAAGATTTATTACATAATGCTTTTGTTAAAGCTTGACATATATTTTGAGGCAGGTAGGATGTAATTTGCGTCTTTCGTCCAGTGCGAGGTGGAGAAGCCGCAAACAATATCTATGCAAATCTCAAATAGTCACCAGCAGCCAGTAAGCGCTGCAAACGACAAAAATTAGTAATTAAGTGCTTGCCCTGAGAAGCAAGCAGTGTTCGCGCGCCCTAAAAAGCCGCCAGAACACCTCAGCATGGGTATAAGGGAGTAACAATTTATGAAAAAACCAGCTATTATAGCCGGCTTTTTGGTGTGTGCTTTTTTAGCAGCACCGCTTATGCAGGCTCGCACGTCTGCGCTGGAACTGCCCAGCAGTTTCAATCTGGGTGATTTGTCAATCACCGCTATAAACAAAGAAGATAATCAGCAGCAAGATAGTACTGAGGGCCAAGTTCTATCCCAAAGCACAGAACAGCCAGAAGAATCAAAGCCACAGGATCAGGATCAAGAAGAAAATACTGACGAACCAGTAATCGTTACCGTTGAAAAAGGCGATAGCTTAAGTAAAATTGCTTCAGCGCACAATACTACGTATAGAAGACTTTTTGACGCTAACGAATCAATAGCAGATCCTAATATTATTAATCCTGGTGATGAAATCCGCATTCCAGCAGAAGATGAGGAGCTAATTAGCCGACCACTGCCTGAACCAAAACCCGTTCAAGCTAAACCCGCAAAGCAGAATGCTTCAACTACCAGCAGGAGAAGTAGTGCACCTAAGCAAACTGTAGCCGCGAGTAATGCTCCGGCAGTTGCTAGCGGTAGCGTATGGGACCAATTAGCTCGCTGTGAGTCTGGCGGCAACTGGTCAATAAATACTGGCAACGGCTACTATGGCGGGCTGCAGTTTAGTGCAGCCACCTGGCGCGGAGTAGGCGGTAGCGGACTACCCCATCAACATAGCCGTGAAGAACAGATCCATCGTGCTGAGATTCTCCTAGCCCGCAGCGGCTGGGGACAATGGCCTGCCTGTACTAAAAAACTTGGCTTGAGATAAACAGAATAAATTAATTAAATTTATAAAGAGCCTGGCGATTAAAAGCCAGGCTCTTTATGTTTAGTCTATATAGAATGTTGCTTTTATAACACTGTAAAAATTGTCATTATACTTCATAATTAAGGCTATATGAGTGAGGCAATAAACCAATTGCCAGTTGAATTTAATGTAACAAAAACGTCAACTGCATTATTAGAAAAAACCGAAACAGAATTATTGGCTGAAGTAAGTGGCGGCGATAGTCCAAATGGAGCCTTCACCCTTGAACAATATGGCGAAAAGACACCTGGCGATAAGTATAAAAAGCCAAATTTATTAAAACGGGTTAGAAAAATTGCAAGATCTGCTATAGCAGCTACAGTCATTCTTTGCCCGCTACTAGCAACCGAAGCTGACAGCCCTCTACCCGCAGCTATTCATTTCCGTCATCCAGACTCTCAGCCTCTCGATAGTAATGACTTAGTTGTAATGACGGCTAACGTGCATGGCTGGAATGGACAACATGGCAATAACTTTAATACTTTCATGAAAGCTGTAAAAAATGAAAATCCAGATGTAATCTGCATGCAGGAAGTAGTTGCCGACGGGCCAGAACTAAGAAATCTCCATCAAGCCGGCTATAACGTATCGTTTGATACAACTGTACATTATCCGTTTAAAGGTCGCTTTGGTAACGCGCTAGCATCAAGACCAACAATGGAAGGTACATCTGCCATTA
Source organism: uncultured Candidatus Saccharibacteria bacterium (assembly GCA_964529785.1). Classification (GTDB taxonomy): domain Bacteria; phylum Patescibacteriota; class Saccharimonadia; order Saccharimonadales; family JACDBH01; genus JAGQMT01. The sequence continues at coordinate 1,529 of CAZHAQ010000019.1, read as the reverse complement.
GGCTGCCCAATCCATACACCTGGATACCCCGCAACGCCATATCTATGAATATGCCAACAGATGAAGGTACGATCAGCTTAACCAACACTCACCTAAGCACTAATTCAAGCGAGTCTGTAACTCAAAGCGGGTGGCTGAGTGCCAGCATAAAAAGAAGTGCTGATATTTTATGCGGCGATTTTAACCAAAGCCCCGAACAAGTGCTAGCCGGCTCATTCGGCAGAATGGTAGTGCCAAATCTAGCTGAAGCCGAAGAGCTGCCAACTTTTCCAGCCAGACAACCAAAAAGAGCAATAGATTTTGTTATCTCTGAATGCGGTATCAGAAAAAGCATCACCCTAACCGACATAGACTCCGACCATTTAGCAAAAACTGTCACGCTAGATATTTCTGATTGTAAGTCTGCTGCTTTAAATTAGCTGCTACTAATTAACAAAATCTAAATTAAATAGACCCAAACTGATTGAATTTTAGATATAAAAGTGTAAATATGTAGAAATGGGATTTCCTTTACATCCAGATATGAGAGTATTGCCAGTTAGATTTTCTCCTGATCAGCAGCCCGTGGAAGAAAATACTGTTGTAGCCACTCATGAAGTAACCGGCGTAGAAGCACTTTTTGGAACTATAGAATATATAAAAAACAGACTTGAAAATCGCGACACCCGCGACGATACCACCTCAATATAAGAAATTTATAAATCTAGTTCAGATTTTAATAATATGAAAAGTAAATTACGTAAAAACGCCCGGCAAATAACTAGAGAGCTTGGCCTACCTAGAATTTTTCTTGCCGCATTATTTGCAACCCTGCTATTAGTAGCGGTTAAATATATACTCCATCAGTATAATTTAGAAATTATAGAACAAACCTCACTTCATAACGGAGTTATTTCCAGCGTTGTTTTTGTTATAGGTTTTATTCTTTCGGCCACAATCGCTGATTACAAGGAAAGTGAGAAAATACCCGCCGAGTTTGCCTCAAATATTCAGGATATCTATGATGATGCCAGTGCAATCCACCGCTCGTATCCTGGATTTGATCTTAAAATGCTTCATAGCAGCCTAATTGGCATAATTAAATCTTTTAGAACTGGAACCAGAGAGAACCGCACTAAGGTAAGACAGGATATTGCTGATCTGCACTCTATATTCATGCAGATGGAAAAGGCAGGAGTTCCGCCTAACTTTGTCGTAAAGCTTAAACAGCAGCAATCCCAGCTGCTTAGAAGCCTGTTTAGAGTTAACTACATTCAGCGCATAAGATTTATACCTTCAGCCTTTTTTCTAGCGAGAGCCATGATAACCCTGGCCATAGCCTTGCTAATGCTGACCAATATTGACCCCTTTTATGGCGGGCTAGTCATTACTGGCGCTATAGCCTTTATTCTCATCTATATGATTCTGCTAATTAGAAAAATCAGCGTGCCGTTCCACGAAGAAGGCGCAACCACTGATGATGTTAGCTTATTCCTGCTCAGAGAAACTGCAGACTATTTAAACAAAAATAAGCCAAAATAAACCGCCTA
>CAZHAQ010000018.1:0-15445 GCA_964529785.1 uncultured Candidatus Saccharibacteria bacterium | reverse complement strand
ATAAATAATAAGCTCCTTGGCCTGAGGCGAAGCGGGGATGGTTGGAGTGTTTGTCAGTCTTCCGTTAACCAAAGCATCAAAAAGTTTAAGCAAATTCTGTTCTGTTGCACCATTTATGAATATTACCCCTAGTCAAAAGACTAGGGGTTTTTAATTATGGTCATGAATTGTAAGGCTCGTGACCAGAACGGGATAACTCGCTATAGATACTCTTAACCGTAAAAATTTTTATAGAACCCGTAATGAATCTGCATTATATTAACTTAGTCAGTGGAACTAAGGAGGGGTATATGGCATTAGTTAAAATAATTCTAGGATCAACCAGACCCAACCGATTTGGTATCCAGCCCGCTCAATGGGTAATGGAGCAAACTAAACAAATTACTGACCACCAGTTTGAACTAATTGATTTAGCAAAAGTTAACCTTCCCTTACTTGATGAGCCATCCCCGCCTATGATGGTGCAATACACCAAAGAACATACTAAAATGTGGTCCAAGCAGATAGAGGAAGCTGACGGATTTATATTCATAACCGCGGAATATAATCACTCCATACCGGCAGCACTTAAAAACGCTCTGGACTTTTTATTTGTTGAATGGAATTTCAAGCCAGCATCCTTTATAAGTTATGGAAGTCTGGCGGGTGGCGCTCGTTCAGTTGAGCATTTACGTGCAGTATGTGGCGAACTCCGTATGTATGATTTACGCGAACAGCTGATGATGCCGGATTTTTATAATAATCTTGATGAAGAAGGACTACATGAATTTGAAGATTCGCACGTTGAGCAAGTTCAAAAGATACTAAATCAGACAGCTTTCTGGGCAGACAAACTAAAAGAAATTCGGAAAGAGCTGCATGAGAAAAACGAACCAACTTAAAATTCGCTATCCTCAGTTAACATTCAGTTAAAACCTACCCTATTTTTTACGCGTATCAGAAAATGAAAAGATAAAACCCAATAACGATACGAAGGCAGCCAGTCCAGCAAGACCAGCTAACCCCATAAAAAAACTTCCCTGGATGCTTGATTGTGCAGTACGACAGTAATCATTTGCTGAGCCTCCAGTAGCAACCAGCCAGCCAAAACCAATCATTAAAAGGAATGCCAATAATGAAAGGCAGTATTTCTTAACCCAGTTTTTTCTGCGTACATTAAAAGTATTTCTGATCTTAATAATTAATGCGGCAAAACCGAATAATATAGTAAGCACTCCAAGCAGAAAGCCGCCAATTACAAGCGCCCATACAAAGCTTTCCCTTTCAGTGTTAGGATTAATACATATTGGTCCGGCAAAAATTAAAAGCTGGCTAAACATTTTCCTAAGTATAACTCACACTAACCTTTAGAAAAAGTTCTATATGATAATTAATAGATTAATTATTTGTAGCTCTTGATTTATTTAGTCTCGCTTGTATTCTCACAAGTTCTGCAATTATTTCTTCAGGTACTTCTTGGTCATATCTTATCTGAAAAGTGACGCTTCCCGTCTTATAGCCTTTTTGTTCTAACTCTTGTCTTGCCTCTTTGCTATACCCATCCCAGACTTCAAATCCAATATGCTTTTTATAAACATCAAATCCTACAACCCAGCCATGGTACTTATAATAGGGCTTGCCGTAACCTATTTCCTTTTCAATATTGGGCAGATTAGCTTCAACTATATTCCTAATTTTTGTTAAATGCGGCCGTGCCTCAATCGGTGAGGCAGCTATAAATTCATCTACGCTTTCTACAGAATAATTTGGCATAGGTATATATTACCAAACCTAGAAATGACTAATGTATAATTAAAACTACATGACAAACAAAAAAGCTGAAATTACTGCTCTAGACTTAAAGCTAATTAATTTTTTCAGGCGTACATTTATTCCGTTTGCCAGGTTTTCAATATTTTTAGTATTTTTCTGGTTTGGTCTAATAAAATTACTTGGGATAAGCCCTGCCAGTCCGCTTGCCGAAGCATTAACTTCTAAAACAGTCGGCATGGAATATTTTGATGTGCTATTTTTCATCCTTGCGGCATTTGAATGTTTAATAGGAGTACTCTTCCTTATACCTAAAGCTACGAGATTGGTTATACCGCTATTATTAATTCATATGGCGATAGTCTGTTCACCATTATTGCTTATTCCCGAATACACTTGGCAGCAGTTTGCCGTCCCTAATCTAGAAGGCCAATACATTCTTAAAAATGCAGTAGTCATAGCAGTGGCGATTGGTATTGCCTCCACCGAAAAGCCGATTAGAAAAGCGGTTAATAAATAGACTATTATAGTTTGATATATTACTACTTTAGTACTATAATAACCTTCCATGATAGGTGGTAGAGAAAGATACTTACCTGAACTAAGCTCAACTCTGCCAGATGAATTAAGAGCTGATTTTGCAAGACATGACCTTGCAGCTATTGCACTAAAATCTGAAGAATCATTAGCCATTCAAGAACTTGCTGAAAAAGCGGCGCAGGATGTGTTAGATGCCGGGTTATCAGCTGAGATCCCTAATGGAACTAGGATAGCAAAACTTATAGAAGAGCATGGGGACACAAGTTTAGGCGATAAAATCACCAGAACTGAGGCTGTTCGCAATATGATATGGCCTGAAAGATCAAATGTATTCGGGGTTACAAGAAAAGATATAGCTAGAGATGCTATTTCTAAGCTACACCCCGACCGAGCAGCTGGCGACAAAGTGGCTTCGGCTGATGATGAGCGCCTCAGAGCCCTAACTAAAGCACGTCAAGATAACGATCACGCCCGAGCTCAAGGATTATATGCAAATACAGTGGCCGCTAGAGCAAGTACCTCTGAAGAAGACGACCCTGCAGAACTTGAACTACTACGCTATAAAGCCTGGCTTGCCCTCGAAGCTTCAAAGGGCAAATTTGAAAGTGCGAAAGAAGTTGAGAGATGGAAGCAGAGCCAGCTAAGCCAGTTGCCCCTAAGAGCTAGGGCAAGCATGTTAACTGCAGCACATAATCTATTTGTCTTAGGGTTGGGGGAATCTAGTGTGGATGGAACTATTCGACTACCACTTCACGAGTACCATGAAATTACAGAAGCTTTAGAAGCTACCCGGCAAGCAATAGAAAGTGTTAATTCAGATAACTTCAAATCAACCAGCTTATTACATGGCGGCATAACTATGTTTGATTTTTATATGACTAGCTTAGTTACAAGCCTAGAAAACTTTATGGCCCTTCAAAAAAGTGGCCATATAAGCGATTTTGCCATAAGAAGCTTTTTAAAGTCAGATATTACCAGATATCTTAAGGAAACAGCCCGAGCTTTAAGCCCGCCCTTAAGTATGCACAGAACGTTAGGAAGTATGGCGATATTTGCCACCAGTTCACCTCCCGAAAAAGTGTCCAAGCCTTTATTCACCACTAAACTTGATCAGGATAAGCTAAATAACAGGCCTGTATACGATAAATATGATGCAGCTAGACTTAACGATGAGAGCTTGTTTAATAAAAATCACTACTACAAGTAGCCTTACTTCTTTGCTTTAAGCTTAAGCGAAATGCTATAGTTTTATTAATTACTATGTCGCAAAAACAGGCTACCCAGTTTCAATCAGTAATAATTTACATACTTTTTATTTTACTTTTTATTTCTAGCCTTAGCGCCTTTTTAATAAGCCAAGATGCCAGAAAACTTAAAAATTCATCGTCTAGAATAACTCCAGACGACACCCGACTAGAAATAAGCCAGGAATAGATAAAAGTTAGAATGAAGAAAGCCAAACATATTAAAAATCCAAAAAATACCTTAAAATTTTTACCAATCCTGCCATTTTCAAGAAAAACTGCTTCTCTAATCATCTTTATTTTACTGTTTGCAAACATAGGTACGATATTAATAACTAAAAGCTCAGCTGCCAGTATTCCTTCGGTTAATTTTGTATCGTTTTGCCCTAAAGGTGCCCATTGTAACTACACGTCTATAAATAATCTAAAAGGCATGGCTCAGTACACCCAAGGCTGGTACTTAAGAGAGACTGGCAAAACATTTAGTATTGGTTCGGTCTATACAGTTAACGGCAACAAGTCGGGTCAAGCTTATGGTAACTTTAACACTTCTACTGCATACTGGAACTTGTTAAGCGAGCTTAGAGCAAAAGGAGTGGTTACACCTGGCAAAAAGACAGTAATAGTAACTACATCAAAGGTTATGGGCAATTGTGGAGTGGCACAGCTTAACGGCGATTTAGCTGTAGTCGACCCGCATGCTAGGGGTGGCAATAGCGTATGCTCCAAATACATAAGCGAAGTAATTGCCCATGAGCTAGGACATACATTCGGATTAAACCATTTAAGCGACAGCTCGTTACTTCACCAGCCACTTGCCTGCAATTATAAATACCTTTCAAGCTGCCGTATGAGTAGCTCTCAAAAATCTCAAGTACTAACTTCTTATCCAAACTATTTTCACAGAAATTCTAAATAATTAACCAAGTTAGTTACTTTAAATTCAACTTTGCCCTAAAGAGTATAATAGAAGTGGAGGTACTAATTATGATAAGAATTAAACATAATAAAATGCACCACCTTGATAATAAACGCAGTTTTAAAAATCATAAATCAGTTAATAGCTTTTCAGAACCAACATTGAACTATAAAAATTCAAATATCAGCCATTTTGGAGCTAGAACTACTATCAACAAACGCGGAAAGTAATCTACGGCAAAATCCAACGATCAAACAAAAGAAGAGTTTAAAGTTAAGGGTGAAGACCTCATCAAGAAAGTCAAAGCCTTAATTGCTGAAGGCAATGTAAGGAGAATCACCATCTTAAATAAAGAAGGTGAAAAAATAGTAGTCCTGCCACTTACTGTAGGGGTAGTAGGGACAATTTTAGCTGCCCCATTAGCCGCAGTCGGTGCAATTGCTGCGCTAGTTACCGAATGCACCATAGTTGTAGAACGCAAGAATAGTAAAGACAGCAAGTAAACCTGATACTATATAGGCTCCTATACGGAGCCTATATTTATTTTTTCTTGCTGGATTTACTAGCTATTTGAACTTTTTTAGGCTCAGGAAGTGGAGTTAACGGGATAACAACTCTTAGTACCCCTTCGTCCAAATGCGCCTCTATCTTGTCAGCATCAGCTCTTTCAGGCAATGCAATTCGCCGATAAAAGCTGCTGGCGCTCTCTCTAACTACGTATTTCTTACCTTTATCTTCTTCTCTCTCATGTCTTTCAGCGCTTATCTCAAGCACTTGATCTTCAACCTGGATTGAAACATCTTCTTTATCAAAATTTGGCAAATGTGCTTCAACGTTAAGTTGATTATCTTTTACAAACACATCGGTAGTTGGTATATTTAAACCCTTAAGCGGGGCAGCCCAATCGTCTCCGAAGAATTGCCTTTGCAAAGCATTCAATTCGGCGAATGGGTCAAATCTTACTAACTTGGCCATATCTCCTCCTTTACTTATTGCTTTTTTCTATAGGTAACAATGACCTATACTTCCATTATATTATTTGGCAGTCGCAAGTCAAGAGTGCTAATTGCTAGCTATAACTCTGTTAATATCCGTGAAATATGTTATTGCTTATATTTTGTATAGATGATATAATATATAATTGCCTAAATTTAGGGTATATAGTTATGAACACTTACGATAGTCCTCCCATGCCAGCAGAAGACACCGATTCTGCTCCACTGCCAAGCGATAATGAAAAAATTCATAGGCGGCTTTACATTCCTTTTCCAGCTGCGATTTTAGAGCGTGTTTTAAACCCAAACCGTTACACCCCACGTCAAGTTAATGAAGCAGCCAGCATAGTAGCAAGCGGCAAGATCCCTGATAGGGCTGGGCTTGTTGTGACTGGAAAACAAGAAGAGTTAGGTGCATTTGATTTTGTTGACGTTCGTAATACCGGAGATTTAACCTTTATATTGCCCACATCTAAAAGAGCAGTTGAATCCAGCAGTCATCGTATCTTAAGAAATGGATTTATAGTATTTACTTTAGGCGATATTATTAAACTAGTGGCTAAATCTGAGACCCATGGCAGCCTAAGCAGAACCAGCCGAGTGGATATGCGCATGTTTGGTTACGATGCGCCTGTAAAAATTATTGAGGAAGTAGACAGCACAGGCTTAATAATAGCGTCTGATTTAAGGCACTACCATCGATTCCCTGATTTAAAAGATTTTCAGAGCAACCAACAGGTTTAGATTAGCTTGAGATTTTTACCCCTGTATTGTAGAATAAGAAAGCTGAAATAGCCTTGATATAGCTATTTTAAATTATGAGCGTGGCTCTTTAGCTCAGTTGGTAGAGCAGAGGCCTGAAGAGCCTTGTGTCCCCAGTTCGAGTCTGGGAGGAGCCACCAAGAAACTATGAACAATATTACTTACATAACCAAGAAGACGAAGATCACGCCCTAGTTGATTAGGTTTCTTGACAGTATCATAAGACTCCGAAATCAACGGGGTCTTTTTTTAACGCTATAAAAAAGACTCATTTAGGGCACAAGGCGAATAAAAGTTCAGGAGTCTTAAAGTGAAAGAACCAGTCATAAATTTTAAAATAGAAAAAAGTGTAATAGATTCCAATATAAAAGAAGATAAGATAGCTCGCATAATTGAAGCTTTGTCTAGCTGCGATACAAATTTTATCCGCGCTCGTATCAGCGGGCACCCCTTGCACGTCTATAACAGCAACGCAGAAGCTCACTTTAGTGAATGCGATATCCAGCTTCAAGAGCCTGTAGCTATCGGCCGAATATACACTGCTAAAATTCCATCGTTCGGACACCCGCATATACCCAAGGAGTTTGTTGACGACAATGGCTATCCTGTCATGCAGTGTTTTGACGGAAAGGGCAATGAGTTAATTATGGGCATGAAGTCGGTACTAGGCTTTGAGATTGAAATTATTGATACTGATTAAGGACCGGTTAAACCTGTAGCTAGCCCGCCATCTCTAAGTCGCTGGCTATTCTGCTATATTCGTCTTTCTTCCGTTGCAGTTCATTATATGTGCTTTCAACATTCCTTTTAATATCCTCTATTTGCTTCTTGATATCGCTGGCCTCTCTTTCCAGCGATTGTGCTGTTGCAGCATTTTGAGCAGTGTCTTGGGGCTGCTCAGACCCTGCGGCTCTACGCATATAATCCTGCTGGTCATTTTTAATTTCATTTAAACGATGCTGCAGCTTCTGGATCTCTATATTTGAATCAGTCTTTAACTTAGTCTGCTCACCAGTTAGATCGTTGACTGCCGACCTTACATACCGAGCAGCTGACTGCATATTTGCGTTAGCCATAAACCGTCTCCTTACTGACAACCATAATAAAGACAGTTTAATAGCTTGTTCAGTAAAAATATTTACAGAAGAGATTCTATCTTCTAGGACCCACGACGCCGCGCAGTGCATCTACAAGCTCTACAGGGAACAGAATTGTAGTCTTTTGACTAGGCTCGGTAGAGATTCTCTCTAAAGTATTTAAGGTACGGAGATTAATGGCACCTGGAGTAGTGGCTAAAATTTGAGCTGCTTCAGCAAGCGTTTGAGCTGCAGCTTTTTCACCATCAGCATTAATAATATTACTTCTACGCTCTCGCTCAGCTTCTGCCTGCTTTGCCATGGCTCGCTTCATGTCCTGTGGTAGCTCAATATTTTGGATCTTCACATTCTCTACGTCTATACCCCATTTGTCAGTTTCCGCGTCCACAATGGTCTTTATTTGTTGCGATACGACTTCGCGCTTGCTGAGCAGTTCATCTAGCTCGACATTTCCAACTACGTCTCGCAGAGCAGCTTGTGCAAACTGGCTAGTAGCATATACATAGTTACTAGTTTCTAGTACAGCTTTTTCGGCTACTATAACCCTAAAATATACCACTGCATCAACGCCAATGGTTACATTGTCTTTAGTGATAACTTCTTGTTTTGGTACATCAATAGGCGTAGAGCGTACATCTACTTTTCTCATAGTTTGAACGAAGGGGATAATAATATTAAGGCCTGGGCGTCTTGTACTTGTATACTTACCTAGAGTTAGAACAATACCTCGTTCGTATTGATTTACGATTCTAATGCCTGGTATAACAACAAACAATATAAACAAGACTAAAAGAACTATGAAAACTTCCATTTTATCCCTCCATTAAATTAATACAAGTATAGCACTTTTGCTTATTAGAAAATAAAAAATATCTAGCTTATAATTTATATTACTCTTTAAATACGGTTGATTTTATGCTATTATTGCTTGGTCAAATTTAATTCGGGTGATTAGCTCAGTTGGCTAGAGCATCTCGTTTACACCGAGGGGGTCGGGGGTTCAAGTCCCTCATCACCCACCATTCAAAAAGTCTCACTTAACGTGAGGCTTTTTGAATTAACACTACTTTTTTTAAACTGCAGGCGCCAGACAACACGACTAGCATGTGATTAAAATTAACGAATTACTTAACCTTTAAACTTAAAAGTACTGATTATCTTATCTATTTGATTAATGAATTCTGTTTCTTGCTCATGTGTATTTACCTCAATCACAAAGTAGCGGTTCTGGTTTATATACACATGATAGTCATATTTAAAATCCCAGCCAGTATCGTTAAGATTATTTTTTATTTTTTCTTTGTAAATAAATCTGTGAGCCTTCAGCCCATTAATGGTCACTGGCTCCGCAGAAACAAGCTCCCTAAGATAAATATCCTGCCCAGAGCTAAGTAATTCCTGATAGGCATCTTTTTTAGCTTTAAAGAATTGGTCGCTATTTTCTACATAATCATATTCAGGGTCTGAGTATATGTACTCAAAAACAGATACGCTAGAATACTTCTTTAATGGATTATAGTTCTCGAAGTCTTCTTGACGGGGCTCATTATATATAACTAAACTTGTCTTATTATTTGCAGATTGATAATAATCTCGGGCTGAACTTTCCCAGTTTTCCGGTAAAGATATTTCGTAGTTAAGCTGATCTTTAGTGGTGCTAGAGATTTGCCTCTCATCTTGCCTTGGCTTTTTCTTCTCAAGATTTGAAATGATGCTGCTAAATCTATTACTCCAATTATTTAAGATAAAGAATCCACCCATAAATAATGCGATCAATACAGCAAAAACTACTATCAGTTCGTTTTTTGCGCTATTAGGCGTACTTAAATTATAAGCTTCTTTTGTATTTCTATTAGTTTCTTTGGGCAACAAATGGTCTGGACTAGAAGTAGCTGGGGGCTGCAATTGATGATCAGTGCTTATGTTTGGGCTACTTTGTGGCAGAGCAGTACTATAATCTACGGGCTTTTTATCATTATTGTGGCCAGGTTCCATTGCAAACTTCGCATTCTTTTTAAAATAATTCTTACGTTTAGTATACATTAGGCCAACAGGTGATTTATAGTAAAATCATTTTTTCGGACTACAGATATAAATGCTATAATAATTTGTATATTTTTGCGCGAGTGCTGAAATTGGTAGACAGGCTACGTTGAGGTCGTAGTGTCCTAACGGACGTGGAGGTTCAAGTCCTCTCTCGCGCACCAATCATTCTTTTAATTTTCTATCAGACCTTAGGTTCTTTTAATAGAACTTTCAATCATTTCCCAGATACTTGGATCCCCTTGCTTAAGCCGCCAGTGCCACCATTCACCACCCCACAAGTCTACAGGATGAAGCTTAGTCATATTTGCCAGCTTTAAGTTTTTAGCTATTTGCATTACACTCATAGACTTGCTTTGTTCTTCTGTGTCCATCTCCCAAATATTTCTGGGACCCCATGGTTCAAGCTGTAATTCGTGAATAAAGCTAGGTCGTCCATAAACCCTAATGAGGCCAGCTCTTAACCTATCCAGCCATGGCCTATGAAAAGATTCCTTGTATCCACCTTCGTGATAAACAATTTGGTAATAAGAAAAGCCTATAATGTCTGGGATGGGCCTCCTCAGAGGTATGCCCCATGACGTACTTGTCGTCATAATAACTGGACGCACCTGGTCAATTTGCTTAACTAGTGCAAACTCCGACTTAAGCCTTTTTCTGTCAATATCTATACGTTCCCCAAATTTACCAAGCAGCGCTTCATTTTCCAGTTGCCAGCTAATTATAGACTGTTCATCCTTATACCTATTTACTACTGTCTGGATGAAATTTAATAATGCTTTATTTCGCTTAGGTTTTTCAAGCTCCCAAGCCCAATCTGGCCAATGAAATTCAGGCCAGCGAGGCTGCCGTACGCCCAGGCAAAGGCTTATCTGTCCGCCGTATTTATTAATCAGTTTAATCTGCTTATCAAGATCATTAAAATCATATACTCCTTCATCCCTCTCGCATTCATTCCAATAGCTCATAAGTCTAAAACGCCTAAACCCCGCTTCTTCAATAAGCCATTTAAGCGTTTCAATATAATCCAGCCTAAAGTTTCGGCACTGTTTTACCGAAAAACTTACCCCCCATAACTGTGGATCTATAATGCTGTTAGTCATAACTATATGCTAACTCTTCTAAGCAGTTGTGCGTTCAAGGCCACTATAATGGTTGATACCGACATTAATACAGCTCCTACTGCTGGAGACAAGATAATGCCATAGCCTGCCAGCAGGCCAGCTGCAAGCGGTATTGCCAGAACATTGTAGCCTGTAGCCCAAACTAAATTTTGTAACATTTTCTTATAAGTTGCCTTTGATAAGTTTATTGCCTTTACAACATCTCTTGGATCACTTTTAACAAGTATTATATCCGCGGACTTTATAGCTATATCTGTGCCAGCTCCCATGGCTATCCCGATATCGGCTGCAGCTAAAGCTGGGGCATCATTGATACCGTCTCCCACCATTGCAACCTTAAGTCCAGCCTTCCTTAAATGCCTTACCTTTTCTGCCTTATCCTCGGGCTTAACCTGAGAGAAGTATTTTAAGACACCCATCTGGCTGGCCGCATGGCTAGCTGCTTCATCCGAGTCTCCGGTAATCATGATTGTTTGTATTCCCATTTTAGCTAGGCTGTCTATTGCCTGCGAGGATTCAGGCTTGATTATGTCCATCAACCCTATAGCACCAATTACCTTACTGCCGGCAATTAAGTGTACGACAGTATGTCCGTTACTGGATAGATTTATTATCTGGTTTTTAATTTGCTGGGGTATAGTAACGTTGTTTTCTTCTATATAACTCTGGCCTGCAGCAATATATTTTTTACCCTGCACGATTCCTGTTATCCCAAGACCTGGCAATGCTTTAAATGCTTTAAATTTAAATAGATTAACTTTCTGCTTTTTAGCTTCATAAACTATAGCCTTGCCTACAGCATGCTCGCTGCCTTGCTCCAATGACGCAACTAATCTTAGAACATCTTCTTTCGTGTAGCTACTTGCAGCCACTATATCAGCTACTCCATGCTCACCCTTGGTCAATGTCCCAGTCTTGTCAAATAAGACTACATCAAGCTTGCGGGCCGCTTCTAGCCCTATCCTACGATAGATAAGTATTCCGTTTTTCGCTGATAGTGCGGCTGAAATAGAAACTACAAGCGGTACCGCTAAACCTAGGGCATGCGGGCATGTAATAATTAAAACCGTTACCGCTCTCTCCAGTGCAAAGTTTATATCCTTAATCAGCAGCCAGACAATAAAGGTTGATACCGAAGACATTATCGCAATTATAGTCAGGTAAAATGCTGCTTTGTCTGCCAGCACTTGTGCTTGAGACTTGGACTTACTTGCTTCGGCTACCAGCCTTACAACCCCAGCGAGCGTGGTATCATCACCCAGTTTTGTTACCTCTACGTTTAATACTCCGTCTTGATTTAATGTGCCGGCCGAAACTTCGTCGCCGATTGCTTTATTCACTAGCTTAAATTCTCCCGTTATAGCAGCTTCATCAACTGCAGACTGCCCTTCATAAACTCGCCCGTCAACTGGGATCCTGCTTCCAGGCCGTACTAAAACTTTATCGCCGACCTCCAGTTGGCTGATGTCAACTAGCTTAGTTTTATCTCCAATAATCTTTTCGCCCTTATCCGGTAGCAACTCAGCAATCTCATGAAGTGCATTTTCAGTCTTATTAATTGATGACATTTCTAGCCAGTGGCCAAGCAGCATAATCGTAACAAGGGTTGCCAACTCCCAAAAGAAATCGCTTCCACTAATAAAGAATTGGGTCGCAACGCTATAAATATATGCAACCGTAATGGCTAAGCTGACTAGGGTCATCATGCCTGGTCGCTTGTTTGTGATCTCAGATACAGCGCCCCTTAAAAAAATTAATCCGCCATAAAAATATATGAATGTTCCTAAAATAAAAGGCAAATATTGAGAGCCGTTAAAATCTGGAGGTGTAAAATTTAACCAATGCTGGATCATTGGAGAATACGCCAGAACTATTATTGTCATAATGGCGGACAGCCAAAATTTGTCTCTAAATAGTTTTTCAGAATGACCATGATGGGGATTATGCACTTTGCCACTACCCGCTTGCTCGTGATGGCCATGGTGTGAATGATCCATAAGAGCTCTATTTCCCCCTAACGCTAGATAATTCGTAAAGCTTCATAAGCTCGTCGATCGCTTTTTGATTTTCAGCCTCAGACTCAGAACCCAACCCCTCTTTTATGTGCGTCCGAATGTGATTCTCTATTATAAGCTTGTTTAATGAGCTGATAGATTTCTGTACAGCCAAGCTTTGAGTCAGAATATCCATACAATACTCTTCCTGGTCAATCATTTTATATATGCCCCTCATCTGCCCCTCTATTATTCTGGCACGCCTTAGAGCACGATCATGTAATTCTCTATTCATAAGCTTATACTATACCCCCTAGGGGTATTTCTCAAATAATTTTTGGCTTTTTCCTACCTGAACTGGTAAACTTATTAGCTGTTAATCTAAAATAGAGTAAAATGGACAAAAAAAGAAATACCAGCCACCTAAGGCTAATTAATTGCGAGCCAGAAAAGTCAAAACCTGAACAGCACCCAGCGTTTGATGGGCCTACATCCGTTTCAGAGAGAGGCAGATTATGGGGAGGCGTCTTGAGCATAAGGTTGCCTGAAGGAGTGCTGCCTCATCCATCTTTTCTTGACGCTGCTAAGGGTGCTACTAACAATATTGCCAAAGCCGATGTCTTAATTCCTAAAGTTTTATTTACTTTTGGAATTCTTGGCAAAGATAGGGTGGACGCAAATATAAATATCACAAGAGTTACTGATGCAATACTTGCAGCAGTCAAATTACCACTAGATTATGTAGAGAGAGAATTTATTTTTGCCCGTGGAGGAGCTGATCAAGCCGATAACCATGCGCTCAGACAACTAAATCATAGCCATTCCGAAAGTGATAGCGACAGCGACCCGCCACCTGTAGCCTAAATATATATTTAAAATTTATTATTTCTGCTATAGTCAAGACTAGAGTCAAAATAATGAATAAAACGAGCAAAAAACACTCCAATAAGCATAAAACGAAGTCTTATGCTCAAATCATCAATCCAATACATCATTTAGAAAAAACAATGATTAAGCTTGATGCAGAAAATGACAAGCTTCAAAAGAGAACCATATTACTTAGTTTCCTAAGCTTAGTACTAGCAGTCCTAAGCATTATTCTGGCTTTGTCGGCGAGGCTTTAAGTTCTTGGCAGATGATCATACAGATGCGACATAGTGTATTCGCTTCTTAGCAGGGGCTTTATATCGTCATATGTAATGCCAATCTTAACGCCTGGATTTAAGGTGCCATGAGGATCAAATATGGATTTTACTTGTTCTAATAAGTTGTAGGCTTCGTCTCCATACATTTGCCTAAGCAGCGGACCCCTTAGACGGCCATCACCATTTTCGCCACTGATTGAGCCGCCTAGTTTTATGACTAAGCCGTAATACACATCCATAAGTTTAAACATCTTTTGCCTGTCTCCGAGCTGACTCAAGTCAAGCATTGGCTGAACATGAATATTCCCATCTCCAGCATGACCCCATATAGCTACCTGCAGTTTAAATTTCTCAAACAAAAGATATATTCCTTCAATTAGATCGCTTAGCTTTTCTATTGGCACAATTCCATCATCTATAATAGGCAGTGCCTTAGATCCACCATCGCTGAAAGATACAACTGCAGATGCCGCTTGACGCACTTTCCAGATCTGCTCTTGCTGCTCCGAATCTTCTTCAATCCTGCAGTTTGCACCATTTTCTTCTAAAATTTTTCTAGCTTTTTTGACCAGTCTTTTTTGAGCGCCAGCCTTAACATCATCAAACTCCACTAGCAGCAGTACTTTACTAAAAGGCTTTTCCAACACTCCTTTTAAATGATTTGGGTTAGTTTTATCTATAAAATCCAGAAGATTACTGTCCACCATCTCAACTGCGCTTGGCGAGGACGGCAATTTCTTAAGATCCAGTACGGCTTGAGCTGCTGAATCTATGCTATCAAATTCAGCTACAATTAAACTCGTGCTTGGAATATGCGGTTCAGTTTCCACAATCGCTTCAGTAACTATTGCTAGCGTACCCTGAGAGCCGACAAGCAATGGAGTTAAATCAAATGAACCATCCTTACGTTTTACATCTGCAAGTGCATAGCCTGAAGAGTTCTTAGTAACATCCCGCTTCATGTCGTCTATTAGATCTTTGTTCTCTTCAATTAATGTATCCAGCGAACGGTATATTTCACCTTCCATGCTGCTTAAGCCCATTTTTTTATTTAAATCACGCTTGCTAAGTCGTCTAGTCTCTATAACTTCGCCATTCGCTAAAACAACCCTTAGTGATCGGATATAGTCCCTAGTGGATCCATATTTAATACTTTTTTCACCACCTGCATTATTGGCTATTGCACCTCCTAAGGTACAGTATTCTAGTGATGCTGGATAAGGGGGTAAGAATCTTCCATGCGTATGTAATGTCTGTTGCAGTTTGCCAAAATTTAAACCTGGCTGGACAGCTACGCTGCCGCTTTTCGGATCTAACTCTAAGATTTTGTTCATGTGAGCTGGAAAAACCATCATTATTCCATTACCTAACGAAGCTCCGGTTTGGTCCGTTCCTAAACCCCTGGCAGTAATAGGTATAACTCGACCGCGTTCAGCTAGCTGCCAAGTAAATCTAGCGGTTTTTCGTACATCGTTCTCGTTCCTTGGATAAACAACGATTGCTGGGGTTACAGTAAAAATGCTTGAATCCGTTGCAAAATAACGGCGTGCATCTTGACTAGTTGTTACTTCTCCAACAAGGTGTTCCTGCAGGTAATGTGCAACTTTACTCATAGCTTAAATTAATACCCCTAATTTTTTGGCTAATTACTAATGCAATCATAGCATAAACGTTAAGTAAACTGCAGTTTTTTATTTAATATGATTAAAGATGCCTCTGCCGGTACCTAGATATTGATATTACCGGTAGAAATAATATAAAATTACACGGTCATTTCCATGCCGCAGTGGTGAAATTGGTATACACGCTAGTTTCAGGTACTAGTGCAGCAAT
>CAZHAQ010000017.1:9472-16418 GCA_964529785.1 uncultured Candidatus Saccharibacteria bacterium | reverse complement strand
GCAGGCTGTTTTAGACGCCAATGATATGTCCACCCACACTAAACCAGCCAAACTGTACCCTCACCAATGGCTATGGGACAGTGCATTCATCGCTATCGGGCGCCGCTGGAATGATCCTAAGCGGGCTGCTCTGGAAGTAGCTAATCTAGTTCGCGGCCAATGGGCTAATGGCATGATACCGAATATGATTTTCAATAGCAGCTATGAATACCGCCTTGAACGCGATGCTTGGCGCAGCTGGTTAAGCCCCTATGCGCCCAGCGATGTGGCTACCAGCGGTATTACCCAGCCGCCAATGATAGCTGATGCCGTAGTAAAAGTTGGCGAAAAGCTAGATAAGAATGAAAAAATAGAGTTTTTCAGATCCATGTTCGAACCGCTTGTTAAGTATCACGAGTGGATATATTTTGAACGCGATCCCCATAATGAAGGTTTAGCACTGCAGATTCACCCCTGGGAAGTCGGCTTAGACAATACGCCGCCATGGGTCCATCAGCTTTATGAACACAGCAGGCCGTGGTGGATTGCACTGATTGAAAAATTAAGGCTGCAAAAGCTTATCAACATACTGAGAAATGATCGTACTGTACCTCCTGGGCAGCGTATCAGTTCGCTTGAGGCACTATTGTTATGGGATGTAGTCAGGAGATTAAGGCGCAAGCGCTATGACATTGAAAAAATACTTCATAGATCAGATTTCTGTACCCAGGACATCTCTTTTAACAGTATACTGGTGCGAAACAACACCCAGCTTCAGCTAATAGCCAGCACTATTAGGCGCAAGCTGCCTGAAGACCTACTGGCTAAGATGAAACATTCCGAGCAGGCTCTAGACAAGCTCTACGATGTGCAGACCGGCCAGTATTATTCGCGTGATTTTATAACCCATAAATTAATTATCGAACCTTCAATTGGTACTTTTATGCCTCTTTATGCTGGTACCATTAGTAAGGAAAGAGCCGGCGAACTGGTTAAACTACTTAAAGATCATAGAAAATACTGGCTGCATAATCCCGTACCGTCAGTACCTTTAGATTCTAAGTTCTTTGATGCTGATAGATACTGGCAGGGACCGTCTTGGATAAATACCAACTGGCTAATTATAGACGGATTAAGAAGATACGGATTTAATGAAGAAGCTGAAGAACTAACTAAACGAAGTATAGAAGTAGTAGCAAAATCTGGACCTTACGAATATTTTAATCCAATTGACGGGCGTGGTCTTGGAGCTGCCGACTTCAGCTGGACTGCCAGCCTAGTTATTGATCTTGCTAGCAACGCAAAGAAATAGATTATTCATCAGTAGCCGGCTTTTCAAGAGCAAGCGGCTCTAATACAGATGCGCTTCCGGCTATCTTAACGATATCCTTGTCAATTCGGCCGAGCTCCTTGGAAGCACTGTTATAATGTCCGACGGTTGCACCTAAAGAAACGCCGACTTTCTTGAAATAACCGTCATACTTGATCAGATGAGTAGTCAGCTGCTCAACATTCTTGCGAATTAGTTCAGTATCCTTTTGGATCTCCAAGCTTCTTAGTCCTTGAACTATTATCTGTAGCATAGCGCTGAGTGTACTTGGACCGACTATTGTTACCTTTTTGTCTACTGCGGCATACTGCATTAAATCCCGGCCGTTCACGCCTCCTGCCCCTACCTTGCTGGCCAACAAGTCATAGTAAATAGCTTCAGACGGAATAAACATTAATGCCTGTTCCAATGTCCCTTTTTTAGGCTGGATGTATTTTGAAGTCTCATCTATGCGTTTTTTTAAGTCTTCTTTAAATAATCTTTCCAACCTAGTTCTTTGTTCACCCTTAGACTCCAGCAGCCTGTTGTAGTTTTCAAGTGAGAATTTACTATCTATTGGCAGTATTTTACCGTCCAGTTTAATAGCGGCATCAACAATAAGACCCTCGCCCAATTTATGCTGCAGAAAATAACTTCCTGGCGGCAGCATATTCTGAAGGATCTGTTCTAGATAAAATTCACCCAAAACGCCTCTTTGCTTTGGGTTCTGCAGGACATTTTGGAGCTGCTTTAACTCATCAGCTACATCAACCACTCTCTTATTGGTGTCATCAAGTTTGGTCAAGCGCTCGGTCACATCTTTAATCAGCTGGGCGCTGGCAGCCAGCTGCTTGCTCATGCTCTCCTGATTCTTATCTAAGCGATCAGAAAGATGACCTTGCAGACCCTCTCTCAGCGTCTGCATCTGCTCATTAATGGCGCTAAGGTCCTGTTTAAGCATTAATGCACTTTGGCTTTCTTCGGGCTTTTGAAGCAGCTTTATTACAAGTATTGTCAGTATACCTGCTACCACACCTAATGTTACGACTGCTATCCACATAATGCTTATAGTATAAACTAATAATCTTTGCCGAGAAGCTAAAATGTCTAGTGGCTATGGTCGTGAGTACGAGCCTCTGTATTACTGGCAGGGGCACTATCGGCGTGTATATACTTGTGAGCGATCTGTATTGACAGGCCGACTGTAATAACACCGGTAAGCAGCAAAACTGCTGGCCAGTCTAACAGCTTGCCTTTACGGCTATGCTGATGAATTTCGGGTATTATATCGCTAGCTGCTATATACAGCAGGAAGCCAGCGCTTAATCCCAGTACTGGCCCGATTGGCAGCATGTCAGTTCGCCCCAAAGAGTAAACCAGTACGGCGGTCAAGGTAGTTGCAAGCGCAGAAAATATATTAACCAGCAATACATTTCGTCTGCTCATGCCTCTCTTAAGAAGTAGTCCGAAATCTCCTATCTCTTGCGGAATTTCATGAGCCGCCACCGCAATAGCAGTCACCAGTCCAGTAGCCGGGCTGACTAAAAACGCAGCTGCAATTGCTATTCCATCTAGGGCATTGTGAACCGTATCGCCAATTATTATT
This sequence comes from uncultured Candidatus Saccharibacteria bacterium, assembly GCA_964529785.1. Taxonomy (GTDB): domain Bacteria; phylum Patescibacteriota; class Saccharimonadia; order Saccharimonadales; family JACDBH01; genus JAGQMT01. The sequence continues at coordinate 13,524 of CAZHAQ010000017.1, read as the reverse complement.
AATACTTTATCGCTGTGATCAGTATCTTCTTCTAAATTACTATGATGATGAAACCAGCTTAAAAACCGCTCTGCCAGGAAAAATACTATCATGCCCATCATAGCTGCAAATAAAACCTGATCAGCTGGCGAGTGTTCTACGCCATCTTTCAGAAGATCTAAAAAGACAGCTGCTAGCAAAGCGCCAGCAGCAAAAGGTGTCGCATATTTAGCAAGATTATTAGCGCTCTTCTTACTGCTTAGCAGTATTATTCCGCCTATTAAGGAGATGATACCCCCTATAAGTGTTAATCCAATCAAGTGGATATACTCGTTCATTCGTTTCCTTTTTTGTTAATTTAAGATTTAAAATTATACTAATACTTCAATCATTATTTTGCAAATCTGTCGCAATTACTGCTATTATTGCACTATGTATGAAGACCTCTCAAGCGAACTAAAGAAACATGGTTATAGCCTGACTAAGCCGCGCCAAGCTGTATTTTCAGCTCTGCACACTGGACTACCAAAATCTATGAACGAATTGATAATGGATTTATCTGGAGCTATAGACAGAGCCAGTATTTACAGGACTGTCAAGATATTTGAGGAGCTAGGAATAATTTCCAGAGTTAATCATGGCTGGAAATATAAAGTCGAATTAAGCGATAAATTTGCACCCCACCATCATCACTTAACTTGCACCAACTGCGGCAAGTCTGTAAGTTTTGACGAACCGCAAGGGCTTATTGAGATTTTAGATAAAATAGCGGCAAACAACGGCTTTATAAATGACAGTCACTCGCTAGAGATATCCGGGCTATGCCCTAATTGCCAGATTCAAGCGAAGAATCAATAGCCTTATCTTTTACCTCTGGCTTAAATTCTTGACTAGCCTGCATGAAGGCCTGTTCAAATTTTTGCTTTGACACCTTGATTGAACTTGTCCGTTTTTCTATTGCCTGCTTAATTTGATCTTCATAGCCGGCTTGACTGCGTCTAAATTCTGCATAAGACAGCCGTGCACTTTCCAGAGACTTTATAAGCTTACTCCTTGTTTCTGACTGCGGCTCACGCTGACGGCTGCAACTGATTTTAGCTAGCTCTAATGCCACTTCGGCCTGCTTGCTAAATTCATCCGCTTTTTCGGTAACAGCTTGTCTTCTAGCAGCTTTTATTTCGTCCAGCTCTCCTCTAAACTGTGCGCGAATATCTGCATATTCCTGTCGTTGATCATTTACTATATTTTGTATTTTCTGATTAAACTCGTTTACGGCTGCCTTGCGCTCATCGTCATTGGCAGTAGATAAAGACTGTCGGCTCCACTGCTGATACATTTCGTCATATTCTTTATGTTTTACGCTCAATGATTCATCAGTAATAATTCTGCGGCCAGCAGCTTCCTCGCTGAGTTTATCTGATTTTTTTATATAGTCGCCAATTTTATCTTTAAACCCGTTTTGGATATCATCTATCCTGCTGGATAGACTGCTGCAAAATTGAGATTCTCTTTGTTGCAGGCTTTGAGCGCTTGCAGCAAAAGGCGCAAGGCTGACTATTGCGGCTAAAGACAAGAACAATCCGCTAGTAAGTCGTTTCATCATATACCCCGCCAATAGCATCTGCTGCACTTTCAATACTGCCTATACTTTCAAGTTCCCATTTGTCATAGGCTGAATCAGCCGCGCTTTCCTCAGATAAGCTGCTTTCTGCAATAAAATGTATATCCAGTTGATTGCTGGGCTGACTAATTCTAACTGCCGGAGATTGATTGCTATCTTCTATGCTGTTAATCTTCAAATTTGCCCAGACCAGCAGAATAATCAGGGAAATAATAATTAGAACCAATACGTATTCTACTGGTCTACGGATTATTCCGGGCTTTCTGCCAAGTACCACTTTGCCGCACTCCCCTTATGCTATTTATTCTACACCAATTATTTCCAGTTTGCTTCAATTTCATGGATACGATCATGATCAAGACCGAAATAATGAGCAATCTCATGCCATAAAGTATGCTTAATTTGTCTTTTTAAGTTCTCTTCACTGGATGCAAACTGAAGAATTGGTTGCTTAAAGAGTGTTATTTTATCTGGAAGAACCATATTATAACTGTTATTTCTCTTAGTAAGCGGCACTCCTTCATATAATCCAAGTAGAGTGTGATTGCCTCTTAATTTTAGCTTGGCCCGCTGTTCCATTGTCGGGTTATCTTCAAAAGTGATTAATACATTGTCCAGTCTTGATACAAACTCTTGTGGCAACTCGTCTAACGATTCTGCCATCAGCCTATTAAAATCTTCATCGCTAAATTCAGTCATCTGATTATAGGTTAGCATACTAAGATAACCGCGATCCTTTAGGCTACTTTGCTACTTTTATTGTATTAATAGTTAATTTGGTTATGCTATACTTTAATTAATTATATAAACAAGGAAGACTTTACCTTCATTATTTAAGAAGTTTAATTTACTTATCCACAGGCATAAGCACATTATGATTTGACATAGTGTTTTTTTAGGTACACTATGAATTAGTAAGCTTTTTCTCAGCTTACTGCACATTGCATCACAATATACGTGGAGGTTTGTTATGAAAGCTGACTTTAAAATCGGCAAACATAAACACAAACTAAAAAACCCACAGACAAACACTCTTGAAACGAAGACAATTCGAATAAAGAGCTGGACAGATGCCTTGCTGCACAGGAGACACGTACCGGCAATTACATTAGTTATGGCCGGTTTTTTTATTGCCCTAATTCCGCCTGTTCAAGCTAAGTTTAGGGATCATAAAAGCGATTCATCTGAGTCGCCTGTTAATTCGCATACCTGGATAAATGAGCCAGAAGCTGACAGCAGTCAGACAAACGACTCCAGCAGTAATACAAATCTTAATGCTGAAGATACTTCAATAAAAGAACATAACCGCAACTCTGATACGCAGCGAACTAACAATCATTCTGATACTGAAATTAATACCAATATTGAGGTTCGTAGCCGATCAAGCGGCCAAAGTCAGAACAACAGCAGCCACACATCTATCACTATTAATGGCCAGGAAGTGCAACCTGATAAAAAAGGCAAGATTAAACAGGATATTGAAGCTGAAAATACTGAAGTCAAAATCAGAGGAAGAATCAAGTCTGACAGCGACAAAAACTCTTCCATAGATATTTCAACCAAGTCTAAATACAAGGAGAGCCAATAATGAGAGCCTGCGATTAATCACGTCTCTCGATTACAGTCAGAACTTTATGAATCTGACTGTAATCGGGCGAGGTGTCCGAGCAAACAAATTAACCAATAAGGAGGAGGTAGCTTTATGAAAAAGTTACTTGGGCTAATGGTAGCCGTATTCGTGAGCGTGGGGCTTACGGGTGGACTGGTTGCGGCAAATAGTGGATCAATTGATACTACCGGACCAGATTCAAGAAATGAAATTAGACATGATAATGACATGGATATTGACGTAGAAAATGATACAGATCTTCGTGCAGATATCCATACAGATCAAGAAGCTAGAACTGGTGATGCCGAAGTAAGGCATAACACTACTGGTGGAGACGCTGAAAGCGGTGATGCAGAAAATGAGAATGAAGTAGATGCAACAGTTGAAATTGATAACAGCAACGCTTCATCTGCTGCACTATCTTGTGCTTGTGGCGGTGGCAATGGCGGACATGATGCCGATATCGAGAACACTGGCCCAGACTCTTACAACAAAGTTACGTTTAATAACAACAGCGACGTAAGAGTTGAAAACAGGACAGATGTTAACTACCGCAATACAACCGACCAATATGCTAGAAGTGGCGATGCTACTGTAAAGGGTAACACTACTGGCGGCGACGCATCTACTGGCAACGCTTCCAACAGAAGTTCCAGCAGCTTCTCATTAACCGTTACCAACTAATACGTATAGTTCGTTAATTTGAATGTCTATAACTTTGGGGCCCCACATCCAAATTCCACTATAGACAACATCAGCTAACTGCTTGGTAAAAGATATCTAGTAGCACCGGTATTAAGATAAACCGACTGATACTATACATATCTTTTGCCAAGCACCTAA
>CAZHAQ010000017.1:0-9372 GCA_964529785.1 uncultured Candidatus Saccharibacteria bacterium | reverse complement strand
AATTCATAAACTGTATATGGTCGTCCTAGGAGGATAATTATGTTGACTATAACCACTAGAAAAGAAAGATTGCGCAGATATTTTACTGCGGCCGTCAGTATAGTCTATATAAATATTCTTGCTATGCCAGTTCCGAGGCTAATTGCTCAAGAAATACCCCCAACAAATACAACGCCCCAGGAACCGGTTCCCGACAATCCAGTTCCCCAGCCGGCACCGGAACCTGAGCCGACGCCAACTCCTGCCCCGTCTAATCCTACGCCAGGGCCTCAAAAACCACCCGGTCCTGATGCATCTACATATATATGGAACTCAGAAAAAAAAGTTTGGGAAAATGATCAATATTCCTGGGATCCAGTGACTAAGAAGACATCGCCCAAAACACCGGTATCTTTTAGCTATAATCCAGAAACTAAGCGCTGGGATACAACTGAATGGGTATACTCTCCAGAACAAGGCAAGTATATTGCGCAGCCAACCTCAGTGCCCAGCAATACAGCTACAGCTGGCCAGTCACCGGCAAGCAGCGACGTAGCTCCTCAGTCTTCTAAGACTGGGACTAACGCCCAAGCAGCAGTACCTGAAAAACTTTCTATAGTTCCGCCGCCAACTACACAGCCAAGTCTGTCAGTTAGTACTTCTTCCGACGATAGCTACTATGATTTATACTTTAACGCCAGTATTAGTACTACTCATTCATCCCATGCAATTAGCGGTGATGCCAGCATACTCCAAAACACAAATGGAGGCAGTGCAGCAACCGGCAATGCTCTGGCAATGGCCAATATATTAAATATGGTTCAGTCTGTTTGGGGCTGGCAGGGCTTTACGCCTAATTTCTACACAGCTGATATTCAAGGTGATCACTATGGCGATATCCTAATTAATCCAGGTGCTTTGAACTTTGCATCCAGCGATTGTAATTGTGGCGACCTGACAGTAGTCAGCTCAACTGATGCGTCTATAGAGAATAATATAGATTTGTATGCAAAATCCGGAGATGCGACAGTAGCCGGCAATACTAATGCTGGCGATGCTACCACTGGAAGCGCTACGGCTATAGCCAATATCATTAATATGATTAATTCATCTATAGCCTCGGGGCAATCATTTATAGGTACCCTTAATATACACGGCAGTTTAGAGGGGGATATACTACTGCCTGAAAATCTCATTGATGAACTGATTGCTGCAAATATCCCCAGTACTCAAATGGAAATTGGCGGTAATACCAATATTAATTTAGAGGATACCACTAATATCTCCAACGATATTACGGCTACTGCAGTCAGCGGCAATGCCAATGTCTCCGGTAATACCAATGCTGGCAGCGCAACGTCTGGCAATGCTGATACGGAAGTAACTGTCTTTAACTTAACCGGTCGTAATTTGATCGGGGCAAATGCTCTTCTAGTATTTGTAAATGTTGCCGGAGAGTGGGTTGGCTTTATAACTGACGCTCCTAATGGTGCGACGTCAGCAATGCTTGGAGGCGGGATAACCACTAATGAAGCTTGTGGAAACTGTGGTCAAAATATGAATATTGATGCAAGTTCTGAATCTAAAATTAGCAACAATGTGAATGTCACAGCTGTTTCCGGCGATGCAAATGTAACCGGCAATACTAACGGCGGCAATGCTTCCACTGGTGACGCTAGTGCTCAGGCAAATATAGCTAATATAACTACCAGCAACTTCTCACTTTCTGGATGGTTTGGAATATTATTTATAAATATTTTAAATGATTGGCTGGGTAGTTTTAATACTGATACCGAGTACGGCAACAAGCCAAAAGTAGCCACGCTGCCACCTAGCAACCCGACAACTACGCCAACAATTACCATGCTGCCTACATATTCCGGAGGAGACGATGATAATGGCAGCACTTCTAGCAGCGCGGTTCCTTCAGGTAATAGGAACATCGTAAGAGCATACCAGGTTAACTTTGAAGATGATGGCGACGGCAATGCCGTACTGGCAAGCGCAACTGAAACTACGCCGCCAACAGACCCTCAAGATGAAGTTAAATCTGACACCGTAGCCTCATTAAATAGTAGTAATTTAAGTAACTTACTTATCCTTACGGCTGTTGTGGTATCATTTGTGGTAATTTTCCACGGCGACTGGCTTAAGTCTGCAGTCTTAAGAAGCCGTGGTGCATAAAATTATCTATTCTTAGCTGCCCGTTTGCGCATGCTGGGGTCCAATTCTTTTTTGCGCAGTCTTAATGACTTTGGAGTTACTTCCAGCAGCTCGTCATTTTCAATAAAGTCAAGGCACTGCTCTAGGCTCATGATAGTAGGAGGCGTCAGCTGGACAGTGCCATCACTTGATTTACTGCGCATATTAGTAAGCTGCTTAGCTTTACAGACATTAATCTCCATGTCTTCGCTTCTTGTATTAAGTCCAATGATTTGGCCGGCATACACTTTCTCGGCTGGATGGATAAAGCATATGCCTCTTTCTTCTACGTTCTGTAAAGCATAAGGCGTGCTTATACCTGTTTCAAATGCAATAAGGACTCCGTTTCTAAGCTGCGGCAATGATGCGCCTAACTCCTGATACCCGAGCGGAAGAGTATTCATAATTAACGTACCTTTAGTATTGGTTAAAAGAATGTTGCGCATTCCCAGAAGTGCTCTTGTGGGCATTTCGTATACAAGGTTCATTTCGCCGCGGCTGCCTGTTGCCTGCTGTTTTAGCACAGCCCGCCTAGCGCCTAGCTCCATTTGCACAGCGCCTGCATGCTCAGCTGGTACTTCAATTATTACTTCCTCCAGCGGCTCCATAGTCTTGCCGTCCTGCTGGATCGTAACTACTTGCGGGCGTCCTACTTCAAACTCAAATCCTTCGCGTCGCATAGATTCTATCAGTACGCTAAGATGAAGCTCACCGCGACCCGACACAATAAAGCCAATACCGTCTTCTTCAACTCTTAGACTAACGTTAGTTTCCAGCTCCTTGTCTAAACGCTCCTTGATTTGGCGACTAGTGCTAAATTCGCCCTCAGTACCCTTAAACGGACTGGTGTTGGGTCCAAGATAAACGCTTAATGTCGGAGCTTCTACTTCTATTACTGGCAGCGCTTCAGGAGATTCGGAATCAGCCAGTGTTTCCCCGATTTGTGCATCGTCAATCCCTGTTAACTGCACTATATCGCCAGCTACGCCGCCCGGCACTTCAAACCTGCTAACTCCATGGCTCATAAAAACCTTATCTACTTTTGCCTTAGAAAAGGTGCCGTCTTTTTTACATAAGGCTACTTGGTCACCAGCTTTAATTTTGCCGCGAGATATTCTTCCAATAGCATATTTGCCCTTGTAGTTGTCCCATGCTAGAGCGTTGATTAGCATTTGGAATGGCTTGTCTGATTCTACATTCGGTGCCGGAATTTCGTTTATAATAGCTTCAAAGATTGGTTCAAAGTCTGCTTCCTGATCGGCGTTTTCAGGCAGCTCTTTCCAGGACTTGCCAGCTCGGCCTATTGCATAATACACCGGGTAGTGCAGCTGAGATTCATCAACCGCTAACTCCAGGAAAAGATCAGCAAGTTCGTCCTCTACTTCGCTAATGCGGCGACCGTCTTTATCTATTTTATTGATAACTACAATAGGCTTAAGGCCAGCGTAGAGTGCTTTAGATAAGACAAACTTTGTTTGCGGCATTGGCCCTTCTTGAGCATCAACTATCAGCAGGCAACCGTCAGCCATATTCAAAGTCCGTTCAACTTCACCGCCAAAGTCAGCATGACCCGGGGTGTCAATTATATTAATACGGTAATCGCCATGCTGAACGGCTGTCGTCTTAGCAGTTATTGTAATGCCGCGTTCTCTTTCTTGATCGCCGCTATCCATGATAAGTTCTTGGCCCATTTCAGCCTGATTTTCACGAAAAGTCTTTGACTGCTTTAGCAGACCGTCCACCAGGGTAGTCTTCCCATGGTCAACGTGAGCAATAATAGCTATATTTCTAATTTTGTTTGGATCTTGGGCAGTAGCTGCCATATAGGTATCTAACCTTACTTTTTATTTACTAAATATTATGCATATTTTAGCACAATTTGCGATTATATTCAAAGTTTTTTAGTATACCTAAAAACTATCACCCCTACCCTGCACTCACCGTCTCACCCTTGCGCCGTTCTTCGACGACAAGCCGGAGGCGGTATTTGGCCAGCGGGATGCTGACGTTTCTTAGGTGGTGCCAGTAGGTGTAGTGGTGAGCGGTATTAACGCCTAGTTCCTGGTCGGATATAAGCAGGGGCCGTTTATGGCGGCGGTAGTCTATGTAGGTATAGATAACTGTAGAGACTATCAGGCTGGACAGGAAAGTAGTGACAGCCAGCTGAGCACCGGTCTTAACCAGGTTGTTAGCAGCTGTACTGACTACATTAATGTCTGTCACCCGGCTGAATTCCGAGGTGGAGCCAAAGCCGGTGTCAGTAGCGGAGTTTAAGGCAGTGGTAGTAGCGGATAGAACCTTGCCGGTAAGGTCAGTGCCCGGAGGCAGATTCAGGCTGGCAGTCTGATTGGTGCCGTTTGGTACGGTGGTGGAGCCCAGGAAGGTTTGGCCTTCGCCGTAGCCGGAGGGATCAGCCTGGTCGCTAGCAAAGAATTCTACTCTATAGTTATTGTTAGTACTACCAGCAGCATCCAGGCTAAAGTCTATGGATAGCTGGTGGCCAGTCTGGGTGGCAGTATTGATGACTGGATAGTTAATGTAGTCATTAGGGCCGGTGTCAGAGTCGGCGGGGTCGTTGGGGGTGGGGCCAGTGCTAGCAAACTCTTCAGGATTGCCGTCCGGCACAGCACTAGTATCTACAGACGACAAGATATCTATGCCAAGACCATTATTTTGTACGAGATTTGATTCAACAAAATTATTGCTGTGTATGCTATTGCCAATAATTGCCGTGTTTTTCGGTGTTCCAGTATAAGAAAAAGCTGTGGCCGTCAGTTCTTGGACGGCTACTCCAAACATGGCGTTTCCGCTAACTGTGTTGCCTTCGCCGATATTTTCGCCGCCTATAAGGGTGTTTGTTACTTCCAGCGTGGTCGCTATGCCAGCAGATAAGCCGCTTGCCGGTCTTTTGGTTCCGGTTATTATGTTATTTTGGATCTTGTTATTGTCGGTAATTTCTCCAAATGACAGTATGGATACACCAACATTGGTATTTTCGTTTATTAAGTTTCCTTCGTTCTGGCCGGCTCTACCAACCTGGACATTGGAGGTATCCATTATCATGACGCCACCTTCGCCATTTTTCTCAATTTTATTGCCGATCACCAACCCGTTATCTGAACCTTCGTAAAAACCTACGCCTGATTTTTGGTTATTAGAGATAGTGTTGCGCACTATCTGGACATTTTCGCTATTGCTGCCAACAGTAACTCCTTGTCCGCCGTTCCCAAGCGGCGTAACTCCGTCGTAGGCCACACCAATAAAATTACCCTCAATCCTGGTGTTAGGAGCCTCATAGGGCGCAATTCCATGGCCATGATTACCAGAAATTACGTTAGTAGCGCCCTCCTCGCTGCCTCCTATCAAAGTGTTGCTTACATAATCTACAGATGGGTTGCCGGACCCGCCAGGTATAGCATTTGGGATTGCAGTAATGCCATCCGCACCTACGCCAATGTAGTTACCCTGAATAACCCAGTTGTTATGACCATTGCCTATACCAATTGCTCCGCCTTGCCCTACGCCGCCGTCTTCATCACCATTACCGGAAATTAAATTTCTATCTGCAGGAGCAGTGCCGCCAAGCCGAAGACCATTGCCGCCTGAGCCCCAACCGCTTATACCATTATTCAGATTTTTCTTTTCAGACATGCCGGTGTGGTCGGTACCTATATAATTGCCAGCAATTACCGCGTTGTCGCCATTAACCACAACTGCGTCAGACCATCCGTTTATAATCAGGCCTTTAATCTCTACCGATTCGCCAACTTCTATATTCAGACCCTGGCTCCCATCAGGTGCCGACTGGCCGTTTAGTTCTATTAACAATCTACCGTTTAAGGGCTGGGGGCTGACTGCAGTGTTAGCTGTCGCCCCGGGCTGGGAATAGCCGTCTATAACCACTGTTTCAGTTATATCCGGCAGCTGAGAAGCAGGAGCAATTGTATAGCCGCTTTGACCGCCACTTGTAAAACTAGCGGTTCCGGTGATATTAAAGTTGATGATATCAGCATCAGGATCAGCGTTAGCTTCTTCAATTGCCGCCCTAAGAGTGCACTGTCCTGGCGTGGATGTCTGGCAGACTCCATCGCCAGGATTTGCATCAGCGCCGCCTAAAGGACTGTTTACAACCAGAGGATTGGCGGCAGCTTGGACAGAATCTTGGTGCCAATCAATACGACTAATACTAAATAGCAGCAAGCCAATTACTAATAGAGCCAGCTTTACAGTGATACGTTTTGAGTAAGTCATTTATTGGCTTAAATATACCATATAAGCTTATGCTGAAGCCATTTTGGCTACTGTTCCCAAGGAAATTCAAAATGGCCAAAATGACCATAACGGGCCGTTTGCTCATATATAGGGCGCTTTAAGTTTAATTGTTTAATTATCCCGTTTGGCGATAAGTCATATCCAGAAATTATTTCCTGGTTACCGTCAATGCTAACAGTAGCTTCCAGCGGCTGATCATATCCAATAGCATATGCCAGATGAACAAATACTTCCTTAGCCTGTCTTTTCTTAAGATAATCAACAGCAATTTTACGGGCGATATAAGCAGCTGATCTGTCTACTTTACTAGGGTCCTTGCCGCTAAAACAGCCTCCTCCGATTGGAATACCCGGTCCGTAGTTATCTACAACCAGCTTTCGGCCGGTTAAGCCTGTATCTGCATCAAAACCGCCAACCTGCCAATCTCCGGCCGGGTTGATATGCAAAGCTACATTTTCGGCATAACTGACATTTTTCTGTTTTTTAAGCCAGCCTTCTACTTCTTCCTGTAGTTCCTGCTTAATGGCATTTTGAAAACTAGCTACTACTGCCACAATCTGATTGTCATTTATAGTAATTTGCGTCTTACCGTCAAAGGGCCATCTTTTATACAGGTGCTGATTCAGCTGCCTGCTCAGCACGACTTCTAGCGGTAAATGCTGGGGCGTTTCATCGCAAGCATAGCCAACCATAATGCCCTGGTCTCCAGCCCCGCCCGTATCAACTCCTTGGGCTATCTCTGGACTTTGGTTTACTATACGTACTTCTACTTCGTTTTGATCTCCCGCTATTCGTTTTGCGATAGGTATAATTTCTATTTCCGCCGCTGATTTGACTTCACCTACAATGAAAATTTTACCGTGGCCGCCGACAGCCTCTACTGCCACTCTGGCCTCTGGATCTTTTTCAAGATAAGCATCTAAGATCGCATCAGAAATCTGATCGCAGATTTTATCTGGATGACCAGGACTAACCGATTCAGCTGTCCGAAACTGATTTATTTTATATTTTGACATAAAAATATCCTTTCCCCATACCTGGTCAGAAAGGATAGTTAAGAGATCTCAAATATCTTTCCCGTGTATGGGACTAGAGGGAGCACCTTCCTTTTGCTTATAAGGGGTTGCTGGCAGGTCGTTGAGCTAGGACTCTCGCTGCACTCTTGATATTTAATTGTTAAGCATATTGAGAATAACAGACAACTATGCTTAGATGCAAACTTTAAATTATTGATGTGATATTAATTCAAGACAAGACTACTAGTGTAAAATATTTATAATGAGACTTATTAACACTAGCCGATTGGAGTATGTTAAGCAGCCGCACATCATCCTGCTTATTGTAGCTATTATTGCAGTAATTTTAGGGGCTTTAATAACTGCCAATAATCGTATCCAGGATAATAAAAGACGCTCAACCTTGGATAGCATTTCTGCCTGTCTGGAACTTGTTGATGACGAAGTCTTATGCCAGTTTGCCGCCCGAAATGAACAATCCAGCAATACAAATACTATAGTAACTACCACTCTAACTGACGGTAATGCTACAGAGGTAACTACCTCACGGTTAGAAAATCCAAACCGAACTAGTTCAGTTACTAAAAACGGAACAGAAGAAGTTGAGTCTTTTATAGTTATTGATGATGTAACTTACGTTAAAGATTATGCCAGCAACTCATGGGCAATGTATAAAGACCCCAACTATTCTGCCGTTAACCAAAATGTAAAATATGATTTTAGCAACCAAAACAGCCAAGACGTTTTAGAATTTAAAAATTTATATAAAAAAGAAGGCATGGAGCCATGCGGACAATTTAACTGCTATAAATATAGAATTATTGATAGTGAAAATGCTGATGCAACCGATTACGTATGGATAGATGATAAGGAGTTCCTGCTTAGAAGACACATGTCCATGGAGGAAGGTCTTACCACCAACTCTCAGTTTGAATATCAAACAGTTACCATTGAAGCCCCTTCGCCTACTAGAGAGGTTAGCGCTGAGGAAATAGAGGCATTTTTAAACCAGGACTAGCAATTCATGACTTATATACCGCTAGCTGAAAAATTACGTCCTAAGAAATTAAGCGAAGTCATTGGGCAAGAAGAAATAATCGGGCCAAATAAATTTTTATCCCAGATCGTAAAAAACAAAACTCCGTTTTCCTTAATATTCTGGGGGCCACCCGGCAGCGGCAAGACTACTCTTGCCAGAATTATTGCCAGTGAAACTGAAGCGCAATTTATTGAACTGAGTGCCGTAACTTCAGGTAAAAAAGACGTGTTAAAAGTTGTGGAAGACGCCAAGGTTAATAGCAGGCTTGGTCAAAGAACTGTTTTATTTGTCGATGAGATTCATAGATTCAATAAAAGCCAGCAAGATGCATTTCTGCCGCACGTAGAAAGCGGCCTGATTACACTGATTGGAGCTACAACTGAAAATCCAAGCTTTGAAGTTATTAATCCCCTGTTAAGCCGCAGCAGAGTGCTGGTACTTAAACCGCTTGGCCGTGAAGCAATTAACAAGATTATTAAAAGAGCCCTCAAAACAGAAGGACATCCGCAATCTAAAATAACCGAGAAAGCATTAGACCTGTTATCTGAAATTGCAGCAGGAGACGCCAGAATTGCCCTTGGCACGCTGGAAGTAGCACTAAAACTAAGCGGCAGCGGAAAAATTGATCAAAAAATTATTGAAGATTCATCGCAGAAAAGATTGCCAGGTTATGACAAGAATGGCGACATGCATTACGACATAATAAGCGCCTTTATAAAATCAATGCGAGGCTCTGACGCCAATGCCGCACTTTATTATTTAGCTAGAATGCTCCAGGCCGGTGAAGATCCAAAATTTATAGCAAGAAGAATGGTAATATTTGCATCTGAAGATATTGGCGTAGCAGCTTCACCAGCACTAAAC
>CAZHAQ010000016.1:0-16735 GCA_964529785.1 uncultured Candidatus Saccharibacteria bacterium | reverse complement strand
CGACTAATACCAATACCGTAGCAGCCCATAATAATAGATTGCTGGTTTCCCTTTTCATCTGAATAATAAACTCCAAGAGCATCGGTATACTTTGTTTCTAATGGGAATATATTCCCAACTTCCACTGCTTTTTGAACTTCATAGACCTTGTTGGTGTCGGGATGGAGATCTCCAGCTTTAGCCACCTTAATATCATAGTACTGGCTCGGCTCAGGTAAGTCGCGACCCCAGTTAACGTTAACCGTATGAAAATTAGTTTTATTAGATCCCATTTCAAAGTTAATTCTGTCAGCGCAAGACTCGTCAACGAATAACTCTACGCTTTCATCAAGGCCAATTAACCCTGCGTATCCCACCTCAGCGCCTGTTACTTTACGAACTATCTCCTCGCTAGCTAACTTCAAACTTTTAGTGCCGGCAATTTTGCGTAGCTTTATTTCATTTATTTCGTATCCGCCCCTGACAGCAGCCGCTATTATTCGTCCGTTGTCGGCTTCGTATATCAGAGTTTTCGTAGTTTTGTTTTTTGGAATATTTAAATAATCAGCCAACTCTGAAACACCGATTATACCTTCTCCTTCAACTTCTTGAACTGGTTGTAGTTCTTCATCGCTATCAACTTTTGGCGCTTTTGAAGGTGCAACTTCTTCGTTGTAGTATTCATTTGAGTCAGGCACCTTGAATAATGTATCTTCTCCTACTTCTGTAATAGTCTGGAACTCATCACTAAAGCGCTCAGTAAAAATACCGCCATCTGCCTTAACTCTATAAGTAATTTCACCTAGTCCTAATCTATTATAAACTCTTTTATAGGCTTCGGCAGCCTGTTCATAAAGCGCATCATGCTCAGCCTGGTTTCTAGCCATGCTATACATATCCTTCATTATGAATTCTCTGCCCCTCAATAAGCCGCTCTTAGCCCGAAGTTCGTTACGAAATTTACTTTGTATTTGATAAATGAACAGCGGCAGATCCTTATAAGAGCTTACATATTCCGATAGCAAATCTACAACTGGTTCTTCATGTGTAAGTCCGACCCCTAACTCCGACCCGTTAGACAACTTCGTCTTAAACCAATTGTCCACTTTGTTGTCATCCCAGCGATCAGTCTTTTCCCACAATTCTTTTGGCTGCAGAACTGTCATCATGACTTCTTGCCCCCCAATAGAATTCATCTCTTCCCTAACAATGCTTTTAATGTTCTCAATTACCCTCAAACCAAGATTAGTATAAGCGTACACGCCTGCCATTTCCTTATGTATGTAGCCAGCCCTGGTTAGTAATTGAGCATTCTTTGCCTGATCGTCCGAAGGAGACTGTTTTCTAGTTTTAGTAAAAATCTTTGAAACTTTCATTTTCTTTAGTCCTATTAATCTAGAATTTGTAAAAAATTATAAAATATTGAATAAAATTATTATACACCCTGCGCGGGAGGGTTTAGTAGGACTATGTGTTTTAGAGTCTGCATTCTAAGGCTTATTGTAACATGAGGCCCTATCAGTAAAAAATCCTCGGACCGAATAGGATCATAAATGCCATTCCATTTTTTATTGCATGCAACATAACTGCCGGCCAGATGCTTTTTAGTGTGTACCTAAAATAACAAAGGAATAGAGATAATATAAAAGTATCTAAAGCAGCCGCCCATAATAATGGCGCATTTGATCCAAACTGAAGATGAGCTATGCCGAAAATTAAGCTTGTTATTATAGCTGATGTCCAATATTTATACTTTGCGAGCAGGCTGGTCAGCAAGAATCCTCGGAACATTATTTCTTCAGCAAGTGGCACTAAAATGACCAGCGAGAAAAAGGTCATAATAAGTTCTCCGCGCGTATAAGCATTATCAAATCCGATTTGCTGCTTCTGGTCTAAATCAATCCCAGATACAAATTGCTGAACTATTATTATCGTTACTAAAAAACTTATAAAGTATAAGCCGTATGCGATAAATGCCCATCCTACATCTTTCCATCTGGGATAAATCAACCCCACTCGGCTATAAGTAGACTTTGCAAGGCGCACAAGCCTAAGAGTCATCGATATTGCGAGCACTTCAGCAATCACAATATAAAAGAAGTGCGCAAATACTGAATTACTTAGCCAATTCCTAGATTGCTCTTCTGTCCAACTCTGAATTGCTGGATAGGCACTTAGCATTATGGAGGCAAGAAACTGACTGGCAAAGAAAACTAGAATTACAAGTAAGATTGAGCTTACAGGGTCATATTTAAAAAATGGTTTAGATTTTATGTTTTTAGTTTTCTCAATGACTTCCATCAATGCTTGCTAAAGGAACCTTCTTACGTCCACTATAGTTATTAGAAGGAATAAGAGCATTAATGCAGCAAATCCAGTTCCATGTATCTTGTCCTCTATCTCGGGTTTTAAAGGCTTCTTTATAGCCCTAAACACCAGCATAACAAACAATCTTCCACCATCTAGAGCTGGTATGGGAAGTGCATTCATTATCGCCAGCGTTAAAGAAATAATAGCAATAATAAACATCACAAGACCTATTCCCTGCTTTGAAATTTCATACAATACTGCAAATATACCTACAGGTCCTGCCACCTGGCTTGAAGCTTCAGTCTGTCCGGCCTTTCGAGCTTCCTGATTACCCGTTAAAGACCCGGCTACAATTGAGCCTAGACCAGAAAGTGCATTCCCTAGCCCTTTCATAGTTGCCACTGTAAAATCGCGAGTCACTAATACCGCTACCACTGGAGCTGACCATGTAGATCGGCGGATCTCCATGCCTGTTTGAGCAGAATATGAAGCTATGCCTAAATAAGGAGATGTGTCGTTTAAGGTTACCTGCTTGATTATCTTTTCGTCGCCTCGCTGAACGACTATCTCCACTTCTTTTCCTGCATTGGAAGCTGTAATGTCAGATATTTCAGGCGAAGAATCAATATCGTTTCCTGCTACCGATAACAAACGATCCTCTTCCTGCAGGCCTGCTTCTTGAGCTGGAGAATTTTCAACAACCTGGCCAATTTTTATAACGCCCTCATTTTCAGGTCGCTGGATTATCTTCGTATCGCTCCATATAGTAGACTGATCATCTATGAGCTTAGGCATTCCCATTAGAGCTACCAAGGTAAATAGCACTATAGCGGTTACTAAGTTCATAACTACCCCGGCTAACATTATCTTAGTTTTTGCCCAGGTATCAGCAGCACCGAAAGTACCCTTCTCGGTGTCATTATCGTGCTCGCCTTTTAGTTTGACAAATCCACCTAAAGGCAGCCAGTTCAAACTGTAAATAGTGCCGTTTTTCTTTTTCAGCACCTTGGCCCTTGGAGGGAAACCAAGTCCAAATTCCTCAACCTCTACCCCATTTTTACGAGCCATAATAAAATGTCCCCATTCATGAATGAGCACCAGCCCGATAAACATCACCAATCCTATTAAAAAGAAGAAGATTCCCATATGTCTATATAGTATATATAAAGTTAATTGCCTGCAAAATTTTTAATAAAATTATTTACCAAAACGCCTTTGCCGTCGCGCGTAATATAGTAATGCAAATTTTAAGTCTTGCTTTGTCATTTCTGGCCAGTACTTGTCAATGAACACATACTCTGCGTAAGCGGCTCGCCATAGCATGAAACCGCTGCTCCGGTATTCACCAGATGTCCTAATAACAAGATCTAGCTCGGGCAACTCCGGTTCGTAAAGTACTTTTTTAAAGTCCTGAACCGTAAGCTGCCTTGGGTTAATATTTTGCCTTAGAAGTTTTTTTGCAGCATCAACTATCTCCTGTTGGCCGCCATAATTAATACAAAGCGCAAAAACACCCCGACTATTTTTAGACGTTTTCTCCACTGCCTTATCTATAGCATTCAATACACTTTTTGGAAGGCCTTCACGAGATCCAACGTGTACAATTTTAATTTCGTTTTCATTAATTTCCTGCATATACACGTCAAGAAATTTTATGATCAACCTCATCAAATAAGAAACTTCGCTTTTAGACCGATTCCAGTTTTCAGTTGAGAATAAATAAGCAGATACATACTTTACCCCAACGTTAATAGCTGCAATTCCAATATCTTTTAGAACTTCTACCCCTTTTTGATGGCCCTTAAGGCTCGGCAGGCCCTGCTCTTTTGCCCACCGCCTATTTCCATCAACAATAAAACCCAGGTGCGAAGGAATAGTAATTTTAGATTTTTCTTGAGAATCTGGCATGAAGTTCGTTAAACCGTCATGATTTCAGATTCTTTTACTTTAGCTGTTGCTTCAACTTCAGTCTTGTATTTAGCCATTAGCTCTTCGATTTGCGAAATATAGCGCTTAGCATCATCTTCAGAAATGTCTTTATCTTTTTTTGCTTTGTTTAGAGTATCTATTGCCTCATGCCTTACCCCGCGCAGAGAAATCATCGCGTCCTCAACTTTAGCAAACAATGTTTTTACAATTTCACGCCTTCGTTCTTCAGTTAAGGCTGGTATCGGTACGCGTACCACGCGACCATCGTCGCTCGGATTGAGCCCCAGAGATGGATTATCTCTTATAGCAGATACAATTGACTGCAAGTTATTAGGGTCAAACGGAGTAATCTGTAAAAGCTGAGCCTCTGGAGCCGTGATTGTACTCACCTGGTTCAGCGGCATAGGAGTGCCATAGGCCTCCACACTCACTCCATCCAGCATACCTGGATGGGCACGACCAGTTCTTATTTTCTTAATATCTTCAACGAAATGCTCGTGAGCCTTCTTAAACTTTGATTCTGCCTCGCTAACGACTTGGGTCGGCGTCATTTAGGACTCCTTTTAAACAAAAATGTTAATTAGATTCAAAAATTATTACCATATGTAGGTACTTATTTAATTCTACATCATTAAACTGATTAGCACTCAGGCTACTTAAGACAACTCGCCTAGGGCAATACGATTAAACCTGCGTACTACTATGTTTTCTCCTAAGCGCGCATTATGATCTTTTACATAGTCGCCAACAGTGATATCAGGATTCTTTATATAGGGCTGATCCAGTAGACAGCGTTCTGCGAAGTGCTTTTTCAGCATCCCGTCTACAATACTTTCTACAATATTCTCTGGCTTACCCTCAGCTTTAACCTTCTCCGCAAACTCAGATTTAGCTTTTTCCCTTATTTCGGCCGGTATATCTTCAGATGTGACAAATTCTGGATTGCTTGCAGCAATATGCATAGCTATATCTTTTACTAAATCAACGAAAATTTCATTTCTTGCGACAAAGTCAGTCTCACAGTTTACTTCGACTACAACACCTATGCGGTTATCATGATTGTAAGTACCAACTAAGCCTTGTCGTGCTTCACGCTCTCCACGCTTATCAGCTTTTGTTAAGCCTTTTTTGCGCATTGCCTCTAGAGCCTTGTCAAAATCTCCGCCAGCTTCTGTTAGTGCCGCCTTGGCATCGGTCAGCCCTACCCCTGTAAGCTCTTTTAGTCTTTTAATATCATCAATATTCATAGTTGCCCCTTAACCCTTAATTTAAAATTATTTGTCAGCTTCTTTTTCGGTTTTGTCTAAAGATTTTGCAGTCTTAGCTCTACCAGCTTCAATTGCGCTTTTTACATAGTCTGAAATCAGCTGAAGAGTTTTAATAGCATCATCATTGGCTGGTATTGGGTATGATATACCGCTTGGGTCTGCGTTGGTGTCGCAGATCGCGACTATAGGCAAGCCAAGCTTTTTGGCTTCAGCTACTGCATTCTTGTCATGAGTCGGATCAAATATGAATACAGCCCCAGGTCGCGCATGCATATCCTTGATGCCACCATACAGAACATTCATAGCATCAATTTCTTCTTGTAATCTTTGAAGCTCAAGTTTATTGTATTTTTTAGCCAAATTACCTGACTCCATATTAGCTTCAAGGTCTTTTAAATGCTTTATCCTTCCACCAATAGTATTCTGGTTTGTAAGCATTCCACCTGCCCAGCGTTCAGTGACATAAGGATTCTTTGTATCATCAGCAAGCTGCTTTGCAATTGACTGAGCCTGCCTCTTCGTACCGACAAACAATACCTGCTTACCTGCTGCAGATGTTTGAGTCAAAAAAGACAAAGCATCTTCGAGCTTTTCTACAGTTTTAGTAAGATCAATAATATGACTGCCGCCTCGCTTGCTATGGATAAATTGAGCCATGGCTGGATGCCAGCGTGAAGTTTTATGACCAAAATGAGCTCCGGCCGCTAGTAGTTCCTTGATATCTACGTTTGTAGACATAATCTAAATCCTTTCTCTTCGGTACGATGCTAGCTTTTGTAGTCCTACATAAACTTACAAAAGAGGATTTTGCCTCGCCCTGCTTAGTTATTTCAATATATATTTTAACAGATTAGCTAAATAGTTCAATAGATGTAAAAAATTCTTTATTTACCTTACATACTGAGCGATCCGATTTTCCTAGCCGCAATTTTAAAATGCCTAAAGATAAGAAAGCCTACGGCGCACTCGAAGTGTAAATTTGATAATTAATGTGGTCTGTATTGTAAAATACCTGCATATAAGGTATACTAGCTTGGTTATGAAAAAAGAATTACATCACAAAGATTACAGGCTAGTTGTTTTTGAAGATCTAAACAATGGGAATCGTATTCTTACTCGTTCAACTGTAGCTACTGATGAAACTACAAAATGGGAAGATGGTAATGAGTATCCATTGGTTAAAGTCCATATTTCCAGCACAAGCCACCCATTCTTCACTGGAGAAGAAAGAATTGTTGACATTGAAGGTCGCGTTGACAAGTTTAAAGCTCGTGCAGAAGCAGCCAAAAAAGCCCGCGAAGCTAAATCAGTTAAGAAGCCTCGCAAAAGCGAATCTAAATCTGAAGTCAAGAAACTTGGCGCTCGTTAGCTAAAATCACCAGCAAAAAACCGCTATCCATTGTGAATAGCGGTTTTTTCTTTATATAATACAGGCATCAAACTTATGAACTTAAAACCACAACCCTATAGAGATGAACTAGCAAGTCTAGAAAGTAAATTGCAGGATCCAGGCATTTTTAGCAGTCCGGACTACCCTAAAATTGCCAAACGAATAAGTGAATTACAAGAAGTTGTTGAGGTATTTGATGCTATAGCCAAAACCGAAGCAGAACTTGAACAGTCAAAGGATTTAGCTAGAGGCAGTGATGAACTTGCCGAGCTTGCACGACAGGAGGTTGAGGATCTTACTGAAAAGCTTTCTTTACTAAAAACTAAACAGCAAGAACTGCTAATACCTAAAGATCCCAATGATGAACGTAATGCAATTATAGAAATTAGGGCTGCTGCTGGAGGAGATGAATCAAGCCTATTTGCTGCCGAGCTTTACAGAATGTATATACGCTACTGCGAGGACCATGATCTTAAAACTGAATTAATTAGCGAAAGCCCGTCTGAAGCGGGTGGGTTTAAAGAAATAAGCTTTGAAGTGAATGGCCTTAATGCATACGGTCAACTAAAATTTGAAGGTGGCGTTCATCGCGTACAACGAGTTCCGGCAACTGAATCTCAAGGACGAATTCATACAAGCACAGTAACAGTTGCAGTCATGCCTGAAGCTGAAGAAGCTGACGTTGAAATTAAAGATTCTGACCTTAAGATAGATACATATAGAGCATCTGGACATGGAGGTCAAAGTGTCAACACTACCGATTCAGCTGTACGTATAACCCATATTCCAACCGGGCTAGTCGTAACAAATCAAGATGAAAAGTCGCAAATAAAAAACAAACTGAAGGCCATGAGCGTGCTTCGATCCCGCCTGCTACAAAGACAAATTGATGAAGAAAATGCAAAATCTTCTGCGCAAAGAAAGAGTCTAATAGGTTCTGGAGATAGAAGTGAAAAGATTCGAACCTATAACTTCCCGCAAGATCGTATCACCGACCATAGAATCGGCTATAGCCGCAGCAATATACCCGGTGCATTATCAGGGCAAATCGAAGATCTTATCAATGAGCTCAAACAAGCTGAGCATAAACTTCTATCCCAAGATTGAGCTAATTAAAGTACTTTTTGCCAGACGGGCGCATCACGACCGGGACCATAGAAATCTTTAAACGTATCTTCACGTCCTCCTAACTTAGAGTCATAAAACCTCCAAGCAGTACTTTTATACCTTGGCCCGCTATTAACTAATAGCTCTGACGTCTAATTTTTATCTATTTTTTGTTATTTTTATTATGACTAATGTATCATGCTTATGTTCTTTTGTCAATTCTTTAAGTCGTAACTGCTATAATACAGGCTGTGACGATAAAGGAATGGCTAGAAAAGTCCACAGAAAAACTTAAGGAATCGGCAATATCATCAGCTCGATTAGATAGTTTGGTGTTGCTGGAAGACAAAATAGAAAAAAACCGCTCATGGATATTAGCTCATCAGGAGTTTAAGCTTAAATCTGAAGATATTCGTGACCTGAACAGGCTTATTGAGAGGCGAAGAAATCATGAGCCACTTGCATATATACGGGGAAAATCTGAATTTTATGGCCGCCTTTTTAAGGTATCGGTTGATACTCTGCAACCCAGATCAGAAACCGAAACCATGATCGAGCTATTACTTAGTCAAGATGCCATGTATAAAAAACGTTCCACTAAAACTGGAATTAATGGTCCAATTATACTTGATCTAGGCACCGGCTCAGGATGCATAGCGATTACTGCCAAGTTAGAGATTCCTGAATCGACTGTTATGGCTACAGACATTAACAAAAACACACTGAATATTGCCAAGCAAAACAGTCAACAGCTTAAAGCAACAGTTGAGTTTCGTATCGGCAACCTGATTCAGCCATTTATGAATATTTCAGAACAAATCACATACATATTGGCTAACCTACCTTATGTACCTGATAGCCACACTATCAATGAAGCAGCTATGAAAGAACCCAGCCTAGCTATATTCGGAGGACCTGATGGCCTTAAGATTTACAGAGATATGTTTAATCAAGTAAGTCTACTCAGTGATAAACCGTTAAACATACTAACTGAAGCCTTGCCTTTTCAGCATGAGGCACTGAGATTAATTGCTCAAACCAATAAATACGAATTGAAGGAAACTAGAGACTTAATTCAACACTTCACCCTTAATGATGCTAGTTAGCTGGCGCAGCTTCAAGCTTTAATGAAATAGTCTGCTCTTTACCGTCGCGGATAATTTTTAATTCAACATTCTCGCCTACACTAAATCTTCCAAGCACAGAAACAAGACTATTCCTTTCGTCAATACTTACACCGTTTATTGAAATTATTATATCTTTTTCTTTAATACCTGCCCTGCTTGCTGGACTTTCGGGGACTACAGAGGGCTGGCCTCCTTGACTTGGCGCAATGTATGCGCCTCTTTTTGTATTTAAATTATAAATGTAGGCAGAGTCGTCCGTTAACGAGACATATCGCACCCCAAGATAAGGCCTTTCCAGCTTGCCATTCTTCTGAACGCTTGCGATTAACCCTTTTACATCATTGATGGGTATTGCAAAGCCAATATTTTGAGCATCAGCTACTGCTACGTTAATTCCGATTACTTCCCCGCTTAAGTTCATTAGTGGTCCGCCAGAATTACCCGGATTGATGGCTGCGTCAGTTTGGAATAGATTTTGTAAGCTTTCTACGGAATTTCCAGATAGCGCCTCCAGATCTCTACCGTAGCCAGATAATATTCCGCTGGTGACAGTATTCTGAAATTGGCCTAAGGCATTTCCTATAGCAATGACCCTGTCACCGACCTCCATAGCTCCAGAATCTCCAATTGCAGCTACAGTTAGGTCTACCCCTTTTTTATCTTTTATTTTTAAGAAAGCAATATCTAGAGGGTCACTACTAGCCGTCTTCCCGACCACCTCTACATCTTCGAGATTTGTACCGTCAGATAGAGTGATATTCACCTCGCTGACCCCTTCTGGAATAACGTGTCTATTTGTTATCACTAGACCATCTTCACTAATAATAACTCCTGTACCCGCTCCTTGCTGTTGTGACTGCTGTGGGCCAAAAAAGCCTTGTCTAGTTGTATTAGCAATTACACTTATAGATACAACACTTGGTCCAGCATTTTTTGTAATCTCACTTATAAGTTCACCCTCGCTTGATACAATTTGTTGCTTTGACTCTGTAGTCAATGAACTGTTAACGTTCTGGCTAGAGTTTGCTCCAAGCAGCCCTCCGCCAAAACCAGCAGTACCCGCAAGCAAAATCAGTAGTGCAGTCTTAGCTGAACTGGCTTTGCGAGAAGACAAATCTTTATTAGATTTAACTGGATGGATAGTTTGCGAAACAGTCTTAGAGTTTTGGTATTGTTCGTTTGGAATTTGTAGCGGATCTACTGCCATTGAATTTAGTAACCTCTATGTTTAAGCTTTTGCATAATTAAACTCTATATTGCTGAGAAGAACCTTACAAAATATTATAGTGTCTTATCTCCCCAGCTTGAGAATAATATAACCACCACTATAACAGCGCTCATTATAAGTATGATCTCTCTCTTGATAAGAGTTGAGAGCTTGTCAAAGTTTTCCAAATAGTAAAGCGCGCCTAGGCCATAGGAAAGTATGGAAAGTATTAAAACAGGTTGCGACATGAACCCGTAGTAGAGCAGCCAATGTCCTAATACCCATATTAATGCCGCTGAAACATATCCCCAAATATGAGACATCATTGAGCTTAGAGGCTCATCAAAGCTACTGAAGAAATGGCGTGCTGATAAGTAGCAAATTAGCCAAGTTAGTACCGTCAGGTAGATAAGCGAAGCCCTTCCCCACAATAGATATACTGCAGTTAGCCCCATGGACTGGCCCAGCGCAGCCTGTGTTGAGGTCCAAAATATTTTGGATTTAGGCTTTATAATAACCAGCCATGCTTCAAACCCTATGAGCCATACTAACTGCCATGCTGTAGTAGGAGACTGAGCCATAAACACTACAAAAGAAAGACTAACCATTATGTCTACTGAGTTTGCGCGCACATTGGCCGGCCAGTGGCGCGGTCTTACAGCAAACATCCTCCATTTACTTAATACTACGATTCCGTAAGCTAAAGGTAGTATTGACCATTTTACAAACACCAATGCAAGAATCGGAAGTATGGCTACTAAAACCCAATGAATTAGTTTACTAAACCCGCTGGCGGGCTTAATTTTGGCTACTGTTCGTCTCATTACTACCCAGTATTATAACAAAGTCAGCATCAGTAGCATCTATTGAATTATCTGGTAATGATGAGACTGCTGTAACGCCAAGCCTTTTTTCTAAATAATTCTTTGTATACTTATTAATTCCGCCTTTTAGATCCACTAGTATGGTTTGACTATAGTTATTGCTTGGCGCGTCTCCAACAGACTTAATGTTATACCCATAAGACTTTAATTCACTATTCTTCTTAGTGGCTAGGCCTGGTGTAGTTGTACCATTTAGTATTACTATTTTTGCGTCTTCCTTCTTAAGGAATGAATCTCTCATAGTGTTTCGTATATAGTTATGAATTTCGCTGTAATCAAATAAGCCTGCTTTTGGCACTTGTACTGATAAACCTCCTATCATACTCCCAGATACATACTCGTCCAGGCCAAGTGAAGTAACCTTATCGCTAGGAACCTCTTTTATGAGGTCATACAGCCTTAATATCTCATTAGAACTAAAGTCAGTTGATAGCTGATTTTCAAAATCACTCATGAGCTGATTTAGTTTAACTGGATTAGCAAGCGTACTCATACTTGTTGCCTTATCTTTCAAGCCAACAATTACTGCCCTTTGGCGTTCAGATCGAGCAAAATCACCCTTAGAGCTGGTCTTACGTGATCGAGAAAATGCTAATGCCCTTGTTCCGTCAAAGTGTTGCCACCCAGGCTTAACATCCAGTTTATATCTACCAGAATGTAGCCACATAGTTTCTGACACCGCCATATCCTCGGTAACATTAATATCTATGCCTCCTACTGTATCTATTGCCTTTCTAAAGCCAGCAAAGTCTATCATGCCATGATAGTGAATAGGTATTCCCATGGTCTCACTTACCACCTTCTTTATACCGTCTATGCCAGCCTTCTCTCCAGCTTCTTTGGCCTCACTTGAATCACGCTGATTATAAGAAAAGGTTTTCAGTGCACCCTGCTTAGAGTCGTAATATACCTGATTAATTTTTGACTGCCCCCCAGTCGGAGACTTGACCCAAAAGTCCCTTGGAACACTTAATAAAGCAGCTTCGTCTGCTATAGGATCGATGCTAACAACTATTATGGTATCTGTTAAATCAGGCCCGTCATTTTGTTCCGGACCGCCCTTGCCAAGAATTAGTACATTAATTCTTCCATCGCCTTCAACATTTAGCTTAGAAGGGTCAATGTCTTGATTGTGTAGTAGTGCCGAGTTACCGCCACCCTTAAAAATATTCCTACTTAGCAACCAAGCTCTTAGTGCTAACCCTCCGCCAATTAAAAGAAGTAATACTCCCAGTGAGGCAGCAATACGTAGTCGTAGCCTCGGCTTTCTCCCTTTAAGGAGCTTGGCTTCTTTCTTGCTCTTAGCCTTCTGTTTATGGCGAGCCAGCAAACCTTTTTTAGCAGTTTTGTCGGCCATATCTTTTGCATGACTAGTACGGCGTCTAGGAGATGAATAGCTTGGCTTCGCCGCGGGCTGCTGAAGTCTTTCTTGGCTACTCTTTGAAAAAGGCTGCATTATATCTGCAGATTTTTGCTTATGAGAAGACGACCTGATAACTGATTGAGAAGTAGATGTAAAACCATCAATACTTCTATTGATGGTACCAACATTTCTAATAACGCCTGGAGCACTACCGGTACCACTACTAGGCCTGTGATATCTATTGAAAGTATTTAAAGAAGCTTTAGTCCCCTGCCTATATTGGCGAGGCATCGGTGTAAAGCCATCAATAGAAGTATGCTTCCTTATCTTTTTTCGTTCATTCATGTTTAACTTATCTAGTATAGCCTCAATTAGCTATAGCGTAAACTACTAATATTAGAGGTCGTTCCTGACATTAATATTGTACCAAAGCGAAGTAAAATATTTAACTTGTATTAGCTAATATAGCCATAAGCAGGCTATTATAATTGTAGTAATTAGTGGTATAGTTAATTTTTGATATGCAGGACAATAATCAGCAAGACAAAGGCACTAGCTTGAGCGATTCTGACCCAAAAGTCATTGGGCCTGCGCCTGGTTTTCCATCTTCGCCCGATCAGCCCGTGATCAATAGTAATCAAGATATTATTTCAGAAAATGAAGATTACGAAGAAGATACTGATCAAGAATATGATGATGAAGCATACTATGATGACGACCCTATAGTCACTATGCAAAGCGATTCCAAAAAAGATGGAATAAAAAGCATAATAAGCACTGTTCTAATACTTATACTTGCTCCGATTTTAGCTCTATCAATTACTGCATTTGTTTTTCAATCTTACGAAGTAGATGGCCCTAGCATGGAATCAACCTTACAGGATAAGGATCGTCTTATAGTCTGGAAAGCTGGACGCACTTGGTCTCGAGTAACTAAGAGCAGCTACATTCCCCCGAGAGGTACTGTAGTTATATTCACCGCTAGGGGACTTTATGATGCTGGCAGCGGAAAAGATAAGCAGCTTGTCAAAAGAATTATAGGTGTGCCCGGCGATAGAGTGGTTGTCGAAAACAACACAGTAACTGTCTATAATCACGAGTTCCCTAATGGGTTTCGCCCAGATGAAGCTATGGATTATGGAAAGAACTTAAAAGGCGAAAATATAGGAAATACCTCTGTAGACGTTCATGAGAATGAAGTCTTTGTTATGGGAGATCATAGAGATAATTCGCTTGACTCACGTAGCTTTGGATCAGTCCCATATACTGACATAGTGGGAACTTTAAGTGCTCGTATACTACCCCTATCAGAGGCTAAAAAGTTTTAATATAAGTTTACTTAACCTTAACTCTGCTAAGGATATTAATTAAGTCTTCTAGATCATCGTCTGTCTTAAACCGAATAACTAGCCTACCACCCTTCGCCATATGATTAACCGATACTGGCCTGTTTAATACTTTGCTGAGTTTTTCAGTTTGAGGTGTAGTTGGACTAGCCCTTTTTTTAGCCTTAACAATATCTTTATCACTAGATTTTGTAGCTACTACAAATTGCTCAGCCTGACGCACTGACCAGCCGTTTTTCTGTATTAACAGCAATAGTTTTTCCTGGTATTCAGGATACTTTTTAAGTGCAAGTATTGCTCTGGCATGACCTTCACTAATTAAATTATCCCTTAATGCATCCTGAGCACTAGGAGGTAAATTTAGCAGTCTTACTATATTATTAACCGTTGATTCGGCTTTATTTAGCCTTTTAGCAATGTCTTCGTACGTTATATTGAATATTTCATGTAGTCGCTTAATGGTCGCTGCTTGCTCTAAAGGCGATAGATCGACACGCTGAATATTTTCTACCATAGCCATCTCTAACTGCTCAAGTTCCTGTGCAGTACGTACAGTAACTGGGACTCTCTTTAAGCCTGCGATCTTACTTGCACGCCAACGTCTCTCGCCTGCTATGATTTGATGCTTGCCGTTCTTTGGCATAACTAATAACGGCTGTAGTACTCCGAATTGTTTTATGGATTCTGCGAGCTCATTTAAGGCAGCTTCGTCGAATTCACGTCTAGGCTGATTGGGATTTGGCTCAATCTCATTAATGAGCAAATTATTTACTCGGTCTCTACCCTGTTCTAGAAGCGAAGAATCGATGCCTTGTGGCATTAATGCGTCAAAACCCTTACCTAACCCGAATTGTTTTTTACTCGACACCTTTAATAACCTCCTTTGCAAGACTCTTGTAGGCTCTAGCTCCTTTTGACCATTTATCGTGTTCAGATATTGGCCTACCATAGCTCGGAGCTTCTGCTAGGCGAACATTTCGCGGAATAATCGTTGTAAATAGTTTGTTCCCAAAATGTTTACTAAGCTCTGCTTTTACCTGGTCTGATAAACTGTTTCTAGAATCGAACATAGTAAGTACTACTCCTAATAAGGCCAGTTTTGGATTGATCGTATTCTGTACCCTTTCCACGACATTTAGCAACTGGCTTAAGCCCTCTAAGGCATAGTACTCAGCTTGAACTGGAATGAGCACATAGTCTGCAGCCGATAAAGCGTTTATTGTTAGCAGTCCTAATGATGGGGGGCAATCTATTAAAATAAAGTCATGCTCAAAAAGTTCAAGCGCTCGTTTCAGTTGAAGTTCACGCTGAAGTACGTTAACCAGCTGGACTTCTGCACCGGCTAAATTGGCATTTGCAGGAATAATTTGGATACCATCAAAATCTGTTTCAGTTAGTATACTTGCAGCCACATCATGCTGAAATAGAACGTCGTACATTGTTTCGCCTAGACTATTCTTATCTATACCTAGCCCACTAGTAGCATTACCCTGTGGGTCCAGGTCGGCAATCAATACTTTTTTACCTTGCTTAGCTAAATAGCTAGCGAGGTTTATAGTGGTGGTAGTTTTACCCACTCCACCCTTTTGGTTCAATACTGCAATAGTTACGCCCATTTTTACCCCGTAAATCTATACTTAAGACTACCACATAATTAACTTAAAACGTAGATATATAGTTAATAAAGTAAACGCTTATTTAAATAAACTAGTACTTTAGTACTAGTATACAATGGTTATTTACTATGAGAAGCTTTTAGCTTATGGTAAATTATGTAGTTTTAATGAGGTATCTTTTTTAAATGAATAATCAAAACCAACATTCCACCGATGATGTTAATGACATAATGGCTGCAATAATGCAGAATCGTGGCAGGTCTGCTAATATGCCTAGGTCTCAAGCCCCATCTCGCCAACAAATAGCACGTAGACCTCGGAGCAGTTATGCTACGCCTGCGGTCCAGCCTATTAACCCTAGAACGCCTCAACGGCCTGTCAATGTTAAGCCCTCTAGCCCAGTTGCGAATATAAAAGAAAACAATATTCAGCATGATACTTTTGAAGAAAAGGCCTCGACGCAACATACCCATAATAAGAAATTTGGTTTGGTTAAGCCTACATTAGCCTTATCCTCTGTCGCTATCATTACACTTGTTGGAGTAGCCTTATTTCAGGGCCCAATATCTGGACTACTTAAGCCGCCAAGCCCCTTCAATTCAGATATAACCCAAAAAATGGATATACCTTTATATTATCCAACGAAACTACCATCAAATTATAAAATAGAATTAGGCAGCATAAACCAGCCAGAAGCAGATGTTGTAGCCTACACTATCAGCAACGACTCGGGCAAAAAAATAAATATTTCGCTCCAAAAGCAACCTGAGGGTTTTGATTTATCGCCCCTTTATGAAAGTTTGACTGATGTAAGTGATCTAGAAACTAAATTTGGAAAAGTTAAAGTTGGCAGCAGTTCTCAAGGATACCGAATAGCAAACATCCTCACTGGCAAGAGCTGGGTCATAATAACTACCGAAAAAGATAACTTACAGCCTGAAGAGTTATCATCCATCATTGATAGTCTAGACGTTTAACCCCTGCTGAAATCAACTATAGCTTTATTGAACTACGTGGTAGTCTATTACATATTCTGTACTAGCAGTCGGAGTATTTAAGAAATATACCTTAAATTCGCCTTCCGTTCTCTCTACATAGACCCTGACCGCAGCAGCATTATTATTTACCGATGTTAATGTTATCCTCGGCTGACTCTCATAGGCACTGTTAAACTTAACTGTCACCTGCTCTCCAGCTGTAGGATTAATG
>CAZHAQ010000015.1:0-16759 GCA_964529785.1 uncultured Candidatus Saccharibacteria bacterium | reverse complement strand
ACTTGTTTTTCTGGTAACTCCGCCATCTCTTTGTACTTTTTCTTTCTCGCAATTTCATAATATTTTTGGAACTTTTAGTGTTCTTACGCATAACCGTACCATAGTAACTATGTCAAGTCAAAATTTTAGTTATCTGTTTCCTGTGGAAAACTAATCACTAAATACTTCTTAAATGCTTAAGTAAAATTTCACCAACAGCCCGTCCGGTTGGTGTTGGGCTAGTTTTGCCTAACACGATATCTATGTATTCTGAAGCGGTATCTTCAACTTTTTTATCTGAGTTATCTACCCATATCATATCTTCGCCTTGATCCAGTGACCATTCTAAACTATTAACACCTTCTTTGATGCGCTTTTGGGCATCTTCAGTGGCTACTTTTCTTGATGCAAATCGTCGCTCCCATTCTCTGGGTGTGCAGACAATACTTACTTCAACTATGCTTTTAACAGGAAGTTGGCGAAGCGGTGCCAACCCAGTTGATAGGACATCTATCATGACAAATGGCGTTCGATATGAGTCAATATCAGATCCGTATATATATCCAGTTGATGGGTGTACGGAATATTGAACCAGTTCTCTGCGTCTGACTCTTTCAAGGATACGGCTTGCAGTAGGCTCATCGTGATTTAAGAAGCGGTATTGGTTCTTGCTTTCACCATCTCTCTTGCTTCTAGTAGTAAAACTTAAGGCCCTGCTAAAATCTTTATTTGTTAGTTGGACTGTGTCTAGTAGTGTGCTTTTGCCAATTCCGGAAGGGCCAATTACTGGAGCTAATGTAACTTGTCTTAGTTGATTTGCGATTTCTTCGCATGGAAAATATCCAGGCTCTCTGTCTTGAAGCTCATTTAAATTTTCCTTTAGGCTCATAAATTATATAATACAATAAATACGAATAAAGTAAAGCTAATAATTTATTTCTAGATACTTTTCTTTTCCAATAATAGATCGGTCTATAATTTGCTTGAAATCATCAATTATATCGTCTGGCAGGTTGCTTAATTCGACCCAAACTAGTTCGCTGCATAATTCAGGCTCTGTATTGGTAAATTCATAATTTTTATCCATAAGTAAAAATTCATACGCTACATATTCCGTGGGGCTGTTATTTCTGGCTGCTACACAGAGAAATTCTAAGTCTGTAGCACTGATTTCTACTCCCAGCTCTTCTTTTGCTTCTCTAATCATTGCTTGAGTGGGGGTTTCGCCTTTTTCTACATGACCTCCAGGAGCGCAAAGATATCCATCCATCCAGCCCTTATTCTGGCGTCTACTAAGTAGAAGCTTATTGTTTTTTATAGCATATAAATTTACAGATGGGGCAATTAGGTGCTTCATATACTTAATATAAAATTATTTATACAGCAATGAAAAATAGTATGCAGATTAAATACTCTTAGATTCCGGCCGATTCTTTACTGGCTATTACCAGGTCAATTTCTGCATTAATTTGTCCGTAGTGAATTGCTTGGGCGAGGGCTTCTGCGGTCGAGCCACTGCCAGATGCTAGCACTGCCAATCGAGGTGTATGTAACTCCGCCATAGGTTCTCCTTTTGGGACATTATGTTATCTAGCTAAATTTTATACAAGCATATGCATTAAAATCACAACGTAAATTATCCTCGCCAAGAAAGCCTACTAAACTTTATTTGAAATATAAAACCGCCTGCATTTTCGCAGGCGGTTTTAGTGTGAACTGAATAAGAATTAAGCTAGTTCTACAGTTGCTCCAGCTTCTTCAAGTGTCTTCTTGTGAGCTTCAGCGTCTTCTTTCTTAGCTTTTTCTAGTACAGTCTTAGGTGCGCCATCTACGATAGCCTTTGCTTCACCTAGACCTAGTCCAGTGATGTCTTTAACAGCTTTAATAACTGCAACTTTTTGCGAGCCGGCATCTTTTAGTACAACGTCGTACTCAGCTTTGCCTTCGTCGGCAGCTGCAGCATCGCCGCCAGCTGCTGGTCCAGCAACTACTGCTGCGGCAGCGGCAGGTTCAATGCCGTATTCGTCTTTTAGGATGTTCTTTAATTCATTTACTTCTAAAACAGTAAGGCTTGTAAGCTCTTCTGCTAATTTCTTTAGATCTTTAGCCATAATATCTTCTCCTTAGTATTAATTATGCAGAAGCTTTTGCTTCTACTCCGTCCAGTAGTGCATGCAAGTTGCCGGAAAGCGCGTTCGTAACGTCGTTGACAGGCGATAGTAATGTAGCTACTACTTGAGCAACGAGTTCGTTCTTGCTTGGTAGAACAGCTAGTGATTTAACATCATCAGCGCTCATAAACTTACCGTCGGCTGAAATTGCACCTACGAACTGGATGTTCGGGTTTGTTTTAGCAAAGCTATTTAAAACTTGAGCCGGAGCAACTTCGTCATCCGCGTTGAAAGCATAAAGCAACTGGCCTTTTAGCTCGCTAGTATCTACATCTTTTAAACCTTCATTAGATTCAATAGCTTTAATTACTAAGCGATTTTTAATAACGCTAATCTTAGTGCCGTTTTCTTTGGCTTGCTTGCGAAGTGATTGAATCGCTTTTACGGTAGTGCCTTGGTATTGGGCAACTACAGTTAGCTTGGATTCGGCTAGCAGGCTGGCTACTTCAGCAACTACTTCATTTTTCTTACTTTTTGATAGAGCCATTTATGTCTCCTTGAATTTAATCCCATAAAATTTGTAGGATATATGCGCATTAGGTTCGACCTATCCCTAAGCTTTACCAAATAAAAATGACCTTTTATTACCAAAGGCCATTATGTGCATCAACAAAAATAGTTTTACTGCACCTAGGCGACAAATTAAGGATAATACTCCAGTCGCTGTCTTTGGTAACTGATTAAATTATAGCTTAATAGGCCAGTTCAGTCAATCCCAGGCTATCCTTTATTCGGCACCCAGTATGATATTAGGATGATCTTGCTCAAACTCTTCAAGAGTTACTCTAGAACCTTCTATCACGCTATAAGTTAACCTTTGTAATTTTCTTTGCCTTTCACGGTACTGTTGATAGTCATAACCAAGCTCACTGGCCATAGACCATACGGGATATATTTGGTCATCAACTCTTACGTGGGTAGTAGTTGACTGATTTATAGTCCTTGCGCTTATGCCTGCATCCTGGCTTATTAAGTCGGCTGCAGGCATAAGTTCTGATTGATTGTTAGGTGTTGTCATTCTAGCCTCTCTATTAAATTAAAAACGGCCCCTTGCGGGACCGGTATTTTTCAACAACTACAACACTAGTCCCGCGTTTTGGGCAAAATTACCTTAATCACAATATCTAGAGTTGTCATAAAATGTATATTACTCTTGATTAGCTCAATGTCAAGCCAAAATATTGGCTCTAATCTCATCCGTTGGGCGCCTATTGTCCTGCTTGATGACAGCATCTAGTATGCTTTCCGTACCATCGTAAGGGATTACTACTGGTAGACTTACATCATATTGTTCAAGATAGTGCTGCTTCCAGCCTTCAATCGCTTGCTCGCCCATTGCCTGAAGCCGCTCATAATGAGGACGCATATCCGGTCTTTCAGCGGCAGCCTGCTGATATCTTCTCCTGTCGGCTAGTATTCTAAAGATGCCTTGTGCAAGTCTTTCTGGGGAGCCGACTGGGTGAGTCTCCTCTAACTTGGCCTTTTCTTCTTCAGTATAAGGTGGCATGTGCCACATATTTCTATATTCACTTTCCCACTTTGGATCCTGTGCAGTTATTGATCGTCTCATATTTTCCTTTCGTAAAATTAAAAAAGCCCAAGATTTACTCGGGCTGTGCTTGGTGATTTTGATTTATATAATCACTCAGGCTTTCGCAATGCTAAAGCACAGCCCTTTGAGACTAAGGAGGAGGAGTCCGTTAAGCTGTGATTTATTGTGCATATAATTTACCTTACTAATTAATTTAGTTGTTGACAAGTACAAATTATAGGCGTACGATTTTTATTGTGATACAAAATTTTTTCAACACAATTGCTAATACATGTATGCCAAGCCGCAAGCTCGGTTATGTGGTCATTAAGATTAAGCAATAAGGTTGGAATTTCGTAGCGCATAGTCAATTTACACAAGCAACAGATAAACCGGATTCCAACCAAAAGGATCCGGTTTTTTTAAGGTAAGGATTCTGTGAGCTAACTTACTTAGATGAGTTGATACACGGAAGTCTTACTTCCACAAGGTCCCTAAAAAGCATGGCAAGGGATAGTACAGATTTCAAGCAATAGCTTGAGACTTAACAAGACAACTGGAGGCTGGCAGTGCTGGATGCTCAGACATTTGATTCTCACCTAGAAGATGCGATTAACGAAGGTGACTTCGTGCATGCCTTAGCACTTATAGACGAAAGTCCATACGGGCAAAGCAAGCGAACGCGACTTCGGGAACGAGTCAAGCGAATTCGAGAAGAGGCAGGCGTCGCCTAGCCTGTTCTACGCAGGAAAAGAAGTTTTTCTATGTGGCATTGGTGGGGCTGCCGGTAATAAGTAGATATTACCGCTCAGCAGTGATCATTAATGAAGGCAGCGATGTCTTCGTGTCCTAGTCGGAATAAGATTAGGGATGGTCTCCAAGTAGATGATAGCTATTAAGCTAATTTATCTCAGCTTCTATCTTGCTTGGTTCCACCAGGACGATATCCTCATATTAACTCCCACTCTCCAGTTGTCAAAATCAATAATAAAGTATATAATATTTAATGATCTATGAATTTTGGATTTGTTAAAAAAATTAATGAAAAGATGAGCGTTCCAGAAGGTTCAACGCCGGTAGACCTCAGCACCGAAAACGGCAGGCACACTACCCGTAAATTTTTGAATTTCGTGCTGGAAGTTGATCGGATAATGAGCTGCAATGATGAGTTTAGGGCGAACTGGGCCGAAATAAGCGATGAAGAATTTGCCGAACTCTTATATGGGTCTACGCCGCAAGATAATACGGCAAGTGTTTACGGCGGAGTATTAATTGGCCTATCTCAGTCACAGCCTGATGCTGTTAATAGGCTGACGGGCGAGAATCAATAATTTAACTTAACTGTTTAAGTTTGTATTGCGTATACTTCTCGGCAGCTAACCTTGTTAATTCTTCGTCTTCGCCCTTGTTCACAAATTTCATGGCTTGGGCGAGCATCGGATGGACTTCGCCAAGTTTATCGTGCATTTCTTTGACTAATTTGCGGTACCCCGGATGACCTTGAGGGCTAGTTCGCAGTTCATGTAGATGGAAAGCCTCGCGGGCATTGTACGTAATCTTCCAGCGCATCCTATGTCCAAGCAAGGTGGCATATTGAGCTTCTAGTTGGTAGCCTTCAGCCTGCATGTGGCTGTATAGTTCAGCACTTTTATCGAAGCATTCTTCAAATTTATCAGCTAGTCCAGCTTTCTCTACAAGCTCGGGGATATCAAAACCGTATCTAGGTGTCAGATATTGCCACTCTAAGCTGTCTACCATTCTATGGCGCTGCAGATCGCGGAATATGCCATAGTCGCAGATCAGATCCCATGTATAGTGAGCAATTTCTAGTGCTCTTCCCGGTCGATGGCGGCGATTAAGCCTCTCGCCCATATATTCTGTGAAGACTTGGGTTTTTTGATCATAGGTCCAGTTGCTAATCTCTTTTTTAAGCTCATTTAAACTTAGGCTGCTGTGCTCATAGACCATGTGTGGTAACAAATCCAGTTCGTTCTTCGGCCAGAAATCAACAAGTTGAACGTCTTCATCTAGACCGCCTAAATTATTAGGCAGTATTTCATTTGCCAATTTTTCTATAGCTTGATGAGTATTGGCCCTATAGGCAATTGACGCCCCGCCCCGATCGGGTTTATCAGCTCTCTCAAGAAAAGTCGGGATAGTCTTACGGGTCTCATCCAGTATTGACTGGCCGGTTTCATTTGCTTCTGGCAATTTATCGCTTAAGAGATGCATAATAAGGCTTTCTAGAGCCTGTCCGGAGGCGTATATGCCAACGGTCGACTTGGTGGCGACTGGTAAAACTGGCCGAATAGCATCGCAAGCCTGAGCTCTAGTAGCACCGTTAAAGGCAATATCCCGGTCTTTTTTAGGAACACTGCTATGATCTCTTACGTATTTAGTTAAGTCGCGTACCATTTCTGAATAGCTGTCAAAAATTTCATCCATGGTAGATACGTACTTTGCCTTAAGGTTTTTAGGCAGGTTTTTAGGAACAAAGTACCTGTATCGTCCCTGTTTATCCTTTTGGTCAAAGTATATATATCTCGTTGATTGCTCAAGATATGAAGCCAGTCTTCCCCACTCAAGCTTTTTTGTGAGCAAGTTACTGGCGTTTTCAATAACTAGGTGTTGGCCGACTAGTTGCTGTACAGAATCGTCGCCGTAGGCTGTAATAACTCTTTGAAGCAGTTTTTCATCTTTACCAAGAGCGCCGGCAAATTCATCTAAAATTGTAATGCGCATATCGTCGCCACGCCTTGATAGGCGCGCCATAGCGGCAGCTACCGTAGTGCTGCTAAGCTTGTCGGTAAAGGCATACACGTCTTTATCTGTATTAGTAACTGCCTCTTTTAAGAATTCTTTGCCTTCTTTAGTTATGCTGTAGTTGCCATTTTTGTCTTTTTTGACGTAATTAATATTGTCAGCTTCACTTTTACCTACAGGCAGGTCAATAGACTCTTTTTTATCCTTGATAACTTCACTAATAGGCGTTGCCGGTTCGGCTATGCTTACTGGGGGAGCCGATTCGCTGGCTGCCGATCTGGCAGGTGTTTTTCCATTGATGGCTCGCCAGATCTGCTCGGCGACGTGCTCCTGTGTATCGTCGGCGAATATAACCGGAAAACCTCGCTGGTTGGCTTCCCACAAATAGCCTGCTCTGACTCTTTCTAAGAATGCTTCATCCAAGTTATCAAACCTTTCGCCTGCTCCCCGACTTTGGGCCCGGTAATGTAGAACTTGAGCAGGTGCATCTAGCACTATAGTCATGTCTGGCTGCATGTCGCCAACTGCGAAATCTACAATGCTGGTAATTGTCTGATAATCCGGCACATCGCCGCGTCCATAATATTGGATTGCCAGCGTAGTGAGATAATTACGGTCACAGATGCAGATAACGCCCTGTTCGCGGGCCTTTCTAATTATTTCTAATGACTGGCTTCTAGCGGCATTATAAAGAAGTACTTCGGTTCTGGTATTCATAGGATAACTGGGATCCTGAGTAATTTGCCGGATTGTACGGGCAGTTAGATCCGACTGGCTGTCCGGCTCGCGGAATAATCTGACTGAATAACCAGCTTTCTGAAGCCTGGCAGCCAACATTTCAACTTGCGTGGTCTTGCCTACGCCTTCCGGCCCTTCTATTACAATGTAACGACCTTTACTCATAGCTTAAGCCCTCAACTTTAAGTGGTAATTCACGCTTATCTTTCCAGGCTTTTGGCAGCATTTGGTCAGGCGACCAGGTAGCTATAATGGTATTTAGATCTGTCCCGGCCTGGTACTTGCCGCTAAACCCATCGTCGCGGCCTTTGCCGTAGTTTCCGTCCACTTCTCCGGTTTCTAGAAATACTGCTTGAGCGATTCGCTCGCCAACTGGTAGAAGAATGGTTTCGCGCTGATTTAGATTGAAAATCTCCAGCGTTAACCTGTTGATATACCCCGGGTCTACCCAGCCAGCATCAAAACAAACGGCAACGCCATTCCTGCCCCAGCTGCTGCGGCTTTTTACTTCATATGCTCCTGGTGGTTTGATGCCAAAGAATTCATGCGTATGGGCTAGTATACGCTCTCCAGGCTTAATGGCGATAACTGGATGATCAGCAGGTATATTCCGCTGCATTTTTATACCGTTTTGGTCGCACCAGGCTTTATGCGGCATTGCTTTGTATGGACCGTCAAAGTATCTTTCTACGTCTTCGCGGTCAAATGGATTGTAGACCGTTCTTTCATTAGCGCGCTCTACCCGATAGTAGTGATAACCAAGAGTTACATCCAGTGAAGCATGGCTGACATGTTTATCCTGGAAAGGCACGCAAACAATATGGCCCTCTTTTATAGCTTGGCGAATTTGAATATTACTGTAAACCCCCACGGTGTCTCCCTCTCAGAAAAATAGTATATCTTTTAGTTTACAGACCATAGACTAGACCTACAAGCATAATCGTGTTGTAGTTTTTATTTTTGATTTAAAATAAAAAAAATAAGCCGCTGTTTATAGCGGCTTATTTTATCAATTAGATGGGTTAAAGTTCTGTTGGGAGAACCTTAATGCCAGGGCCCATAGTTGTACTGACAGTAATGGCCTTAACGTAGCTGCCCTTTATGCTGGAAGGTTTATTACTCTTTATCGAGTCAAAAATAGCTTGGGCATTTGCCATTAACTTGTCGGCTCCAAAACTAACCTTGCCAATGCCTAGGTGCACGATTCCAGTGGAATCGACGCGATATTCAACGCGACCTGCTTTTGCCTGCTGAACTGCTTTAGTAACATCAGTAGTTACTGTTCCGCTCTTAGGGTTAGGCATTAAGCCTTTTGGACCCAAAGTACGGGCAAATTTACCTAGTTTAGCCATTAGATTAGGGGTGGCAATTAAAATGTCAAAATCTAAAACGCCCTTTTCAATTTGCTTTAACAGATCTTCGTTGCCGGCAATGTCGGCACCCGCTTTTTTAGCGCTAGCGGCGTCATCAACATCGGCAAGAACTGCTACACGGACAGTTTTTCCAGTACCGCTTGGTAGAACAAAATTGTCGCGGATATTCTGGTCGGCCTGGCGCGGATCAACATTAAGATTTACATGAATTTCAACAGTCGCGTCAAATTTTACGGTGCTTGTTTTAGTTGCAAGCTCTAAAGCTTCTTTAATTGAATACTGCTTGTCTTTTTCTATAAGTTTTGAAGCCTCGCGGAGCTTTTTACCAGCCCGCTCTAGACGTGAGCGAGTTGGATTTTTGGCAGGCTTAGCTGAACTGTCGGCTTCAGTCTTATTCGCTTTTCGCTCTTCTTTAGCGGCTAGCTCTTCAGCCTCTTTAATAGCTTTAGCGCTTCTTTTGCCGGACTTTGCAACTTTAGATTCTTTGGCAGTTTCTACTTCTTCGGTTCCTGACTCTTTATCTGCTTCAGTCTGATTTGAAGTGCTTTCTTGATCAGTCCCATCACTACTCTCCTTATATGAGTTTATCGCTGCTTCTATTTCAGCGATGGTATTTTTATCGGTAACTTTTAAATTTAGCTTCTTTGCTTCTTCTAGTAAATCTGCTTTTTTTGCCATCTTGTTCTCCTTATCTCCGAGATTGGCGCCTCGGGTGTGGTGCAGTCGACCGGAAAGTCTCCCACAATTAGTAATTATTTAATTATAACTTATTCTTTAAGCTTCGACTTCTACGCCCATGCTGCGAGCAGTACCGGCTACCATTTTCTTAACCGCTTCAATATCATCGGCATTCATATCAATCATTTTAGCTTCGGCAATCTCAGTCAATTGGGCTTGAGTAAGCTTCTTAGGCAGCTTTTCTTTGTTTGGCACGCCTGAGCCTTTTTGGACTCCAAGGGCTTTACGGATTAGGTCGTCGGTTGGGGTACCGACTGCCCGCCAATCCATAGTTCTGTCGTCATAAATGGTTATGTGTACAGTTAGATCCTGGCCCATTTTATCTTTAGTGGCGTCGTTAAATGGCTGGATGAAATCCATCATATTTACGCCATATTGCCCCAGGGTGCTACCTACTGGAGGCGCGGCACTTGCTTGTCCGCCTTTAATTTTCATTTTCAAGTTTGCTTTTACTTGTTTCTTGTCTGCCATCTATAATTATCCTTCGCTTGTTTTATTCTAATACTCTACTACTTATACTCAAGTAGGTTTGAAGCGTTAACCTAAGTAGCTAAGTGTCTCTTGTAAGTATGCAACAGTGAAGTGCGTAACTGCGTTATTATATCAAAAATTACCTCTGTTGTCTAGGGGCTTGAAGACGGGTATTCACTATATTTTATCTAGGACGATTATCCAAGGCGCTGCCATGTCGGGGACTTGTTATGTCGCGCCTCACTTCTATAAAAGTCGCAAGAGCTAAGCATACAGCAAGCTCAGCATTTACGGTCTGACCATCTTTCGTTTCTATTTCACTAAGTGATTTAAGAGCCTCCGTAAGAGTTTTTGGCGTGCTGTCATCGCTTGTTAGCCCCAATATTTCTTTAAGTAGGCTTAGGCTTAACGGGCCGTTCGCTTGATTGTTCCATAGCTGATGGCTTTCCGAAAGCTTAACAAGTAGCCTAAGGTCATCATAGGCCTCCTCGGCATAATCTCCGGTTGGGACAGTCTCGGTTTTGGGACTGAAGATCTCTACAAGGGCCCTCTCTTCTTCCGGATCTTCATATACAAGTAGTTCCGCTAGGTCCTTGTAGATGGAGGCTGCAAAATTACTGGTAGTTTCAGGCGATTTAGGGATCTGATCCGGGTCTTGGACATTTGAGCTTGAGCCAGGTCTGCGTGCCGGAGGTTTCATGGCTGGTGGAGCGGACTTCTTAGGGGCCGGATCGTCAGAGCTACTGGCAAGAAAATCTATTTCACCTTCGCTTTGTACCGCCCTTGCTCCGATTGTGTCTGCGCTAGAGTTTGTTGAGAAGAATTCCAGACCCTCTATTGTCCCGCTTGGAGGCTGCCAATTTCCATTGGGTGTATTGTTGTCAGCTTCATGTGGGTTTGTAGTTGTCATAGATCCTACTCCTAACTAGTTGTAAATTATACCTACAATAATTAATAAAATCAAAACATAAATTAGAAATAAGGTCT
Organism: uncultured Candidatus Saccharibacteria bacterium; assembly: GCA_964529785.1. Taxonomy (GTDB): domain Bacteria; phylum Patescibacteriota; class Saccharimonadia; order Saccharimonadales; family JACDBH01; genus JAGQMT01. Next base: position 6,008 of record CAZHAQ010000015.1, on the reverse strand, counting down.
AGTATTGTAGATAGTTGAACTAATAACGAGCTGAATATACTAGGAAAAATGCTAGCGTCTGTCTCGGTGCAAAACATTCTCTCGCCCAGCTACCCCCAGGGAGTAGCTTAATGAGCCTACCGAAATTATAGGATATACAGAATTTATGCCTGTAACTGCTTTTAGTGTAATACCCAAAGGAAATCCGGCAATATATGTAGCTATTCCTGCTCTTCTTAACCTAGTATGATGGTTCTATATAAAATCCAGGCAAATATCTATACGGCTTTGATCCCCAGGCTGATTTGCCTCTTCAGGTACTTTTTTTAAACTCTTTTAACTTGCAGACTGTCTAGCTCAACTGGAGTTTCGCGGCCAAACATGTTGACCAGTACTTTTAATTTGCCTTTTTGTTCGTCAATTTCATTAATGGCGCCGTCAAAGCCTTTGAATGGCCCGTCGGTAATACTAACTACATCACCAACATTGTAATCCATCTTGTGCTTAGGTTCTTCGCGGCCCATTCGCTTCATAATCTTTTCAATTTCATCCGTACCTACCGGTGTAGGCTCAGTGCCGGTACCAACAAAACCAGTAACGCTTGGAGTGTTGCGCACAATATACCAGGCGTCTTCAGTCAGCTTCATCTGGACAAGTACATAGCCTTGGAAGATTCTTTTTTCAACGACTTTACGTTTGCCGTTTTTTATTTCAATCATTTTTTCTTTAGGCACTAGAACCTGGTATATCTTGTCCTTCATATCCAGAGACTCTGCTCTTTGCCTAATTGACTCTGCGACTTTTTCTTCGTAGCCGCTATAAGTATGGATTGCGTACCATTGTTTTGTCGTATCGTATCTTTTGCTCATATGCTTGGTTTCCTTATGGGTTTATAATTTAAGCTCTAAAAATTATTCTTTGTATGATTTTATCTAGCACATAATCTGTTCCTGCTGCTGCAAGGCCGAATATTAAAGCAAAAACAAGCACTGCAAGCGTAAGCTTAAGGGTATCTTTTCTGCTAGGCCAGGTAACTTGTCGTACTTCCTTGTAGGCATCTCTAAAGTACTTTGGCCAAAGAATTCTCCCAATCAATCTACCTAAGAAACGAACCGGTTTAGTTCTAAACGGGCTAGAAAGTAATCGCAGAGGTTTTTTAAACGGCTTATAAACCGTACTTCCTGCTTTGGCTGCGCTGCGTCGGACGCGGCCTCGCGGCTTATTGGCTTTGGCTGCAGCTTTTGAGCTGGCTTTTAGGTTGCGCTCTCTGACGGTTTCAACTTTCCTAATTCGTGGCTTGCGGGCGGACACGGTTTCTACTGGCTGTTTTTCAGCAGCATCTTCGGTTCGGCGACTCACTACACGAGCAGTTGATTTTGTCGGACTAGTTTTTGATTTAACTGGCTTGTTTGATTTGCTGGATTTTGCCACCTGTATTGTCCCCTTACTGCCTGGACTATGAATTAGTTCAGTTGCAGACATATAAATTAAAAATAGCTTACTACTAGAGTAAGCTGCTGGTTGTCAATATACTACTAAACTAATTCAAATGTCAAGATTATATATCTAACATCTAAAGGCATAATGTAGGCATAAGTGCTATAGTTAAATGTATGTATATTAGTCCTTTGAGCCTAGCTTTAGCTGCTGGTATTGCGGGCATTTTATTTGAGCTGCTAGCCCTGGCATTTAAAAAAAGCCTCTCCAGGCGTTCACTGTATCTCGGGTCAATCTTATTTAGCAGTTTTTCGGCAGTTGCAATCCTGGCTTACGACTTGCGGCTTACTACATTAATTATGGCCGTTATTGTGACTTACCGCGTATTTAATTCATTCAGGGTTACGGATCCGCATATGATTGAGCCAAGATTAACTCAGGTTAGCCGCCGCACTTCCCGAGGATTAATATTGTTTCAAGTATTAGTTTTCGGTTTATGGCAGGCTGAAGTCTTTTTTGATATACGGGGCATTACAGTTTTATATGGGCTGGCTATTTTATCTCTTGCGGCAAGTATTGTCTTGCTGCTGTCTACCAGACGCAACTTGAGAAAATCCCTGATAAGATCCAGTGATAAATATAGGCCCGACAGCGAACTGCCGACAGTTAGCGTCTGTATTCCAGCTAGAAATGAGACAGAAGATTTGCCGTCCTGTCTGTCCTCTATTGTCGCAAGCGATTACCCGAAGCTGGAGGTGCTAGTCCTGGATGATTGTTCGCAGGATAGGACTTCCGAAATAATAAAGGGATTTGCCCGTGACGGCGTCAGATTTATTGCCGGTGAGCCGCCTGCCAAGGGCTGGCTGGCAAAAAACCAGGCTTACCAGATGCTAGCTGAAGCTGCTAGCGGGGATATTATACTTTTCTGTGGCGTTGACACAAGATTTGAAAAACAAGCTATAAGGTCTATGGTGGGCAGCCTTGATGCCCGTAAGAAAAAAATGATTTCATTGCTTCCTAAGAGCTTGCAGGTTAAGCACCATTCTGCCCTTATCCAGCCGATGCGTTACTGGTGGGAGCTTAGTCTGCCAAGGCGCTTATTTAACCGGCCGCCGGTCCTAAGTACGGTTTGGATGATAAGGCGCAAAGCCTTGCTTGCAAACGGCGGCATAAATGCAGTCAAAGGGAGCGTCTTGCCAGAGGCATATTTTGCCCGCGAGCTGACTAAAACAGATGAATATAGCTTTATGCGCGCGGATGGAAAGCTAATGATATACACCGCAAAACGATTGCCGGATCAGTGGCAATCAGCAATAAGGACGCATTACCCACGGCTTCGCAAACGACCGGAAAACGTGGCAGCTATCAGTGTTTTAATAGGAATATTCATATTGCTGCCAATATCTGTATTTATAGCCGGTTTCATAGTGGACCTTGGGCTATTGTGGCTGCTTACTGGGGTGAACACGCTGCTTTTAGGAACTGTGCACTTTATGATACTGCGCGCTTGGGGTGTTAAAGATGCTGGTCTACAGATTGCTTTATTACCGGCAGCTATATTATCTGAAATAGCGGTACTTCAGGTTTCAATGTGGAAGTATGAGTTTTCAAAAGTAAACTGGAAAGACCGTAATATATGCATCCCAGTGATGAGGCATTACGCCAGGCTTCCTAAAATATAACAGTCTAATTAGACGGATCGCTAGGATCTAGGTTGGGGTTGGCAGACGGAACCTCAGCTGTAGTCTTAGCCATATCCGGGATAAAAATTCTGAATGTTGAGCCTTTATTTAATTTGCTTTCAAGCGTTATTCTCGCGCCGATTAATTTAGCCAGCTTTTGGGTAACGTATAGTCCTAAACCGGTTCCTGAACTTTTGCGGGTACGGTAGTCTTCGCTTCTAAAGAATTTATTGAATACTTGCTCCTGCTCGGCTTCGCCGATGCCTATACCGGTGTCGCTAACTAGAAACTCTACTCCCCCATCCGCTGGGCGGGCTGTCAGCGTGATGCTGCCCCTCTCAGTATATTTAATGGCGTTAGTTATAAAGTTCTGAAGTATTTCGCGGACATACAATGAGCTGTTATGCAATAGTTCTAGGCTAGGGTCAATCTCAGTATGCATGATTAAATTCTTCTTCTGGACTTCTGGGACATAATTTTGAGAAAGCGTATGTATTAATTGCCGAACATTAATTGATACATAGTTCAAGTTCTGCATAGTTCCATTTTCAGCTCTGGAAAGTGTAGCCAGATCATTGATTAGACTGCTAAGAAACAGTATCTGATCATGGGCTTGGTGAACGGCATTGTTAATAGCCTGTATGTCACCCTCGCGTTCAATGGCAACAATTGCATTAGACAGGTTGCCTTCAGCTATTGTAACTGGCGTTCTCAGCTCATGGCTTACTACGCTAACGAATTCATTTCTTTCTTCTTCTAGTGATTTCTCGTGGGTAATATCGCGAACCAAAATAACAAAACCGCCGCCAGCACTGTCGCCAAATCCGGACCTTACAGGTGCAATACTTAAATAGACACTGATGATGCTGCCGTCTGAATACTTTAGGCTGTAATCTCTAGAAATCGTCTGAGTTTTGGTTGTTAGTACTAGCCTGGTTGTATCAATCGGCTGTTCCTGATCGTCAATAAGTTTTAAGCCAGTGCCGATAAACGTTCCGTCAAGCGTAGTGTTGCTGTCAAGAATATTAAGAGCCGCCCCGTTATACATGACTATTCTGCCTTGGTTGTCGGTAGCGATTACGCCGTCAGCCATGCTGTTGATAAGGGCTCGCAGCTGGGCGTGCTCTAAATTTATTGTCCCCTGCTGAGGCATAGCAGGAGCAGAGTTATTATCCATAAGCATTATTATACTTTACATCTAGCTTATCAGTAAACAATCTAAATCTGGCCTGTTAACCAGTGGGCGTAACCGCTGTTTTATGAGTCTTAAGTTTCTTTCTTAGAGATTTGGCGCCAGGAATTATCTGCTCAAATCGGTTCCAGAATTCTGGTGAGTGGTTTAAATGCTCAGTATGGGTAAGTTCGTGTATTATCACGTAGTCTATAAGCTCCCAGGGAAGCTGCATTAAATATATATTTAGAGTTATATCTTTTAGCTGGCTGCAGCTTCCCCATCGCGACGATAAGCGCTTATTCGTAAGCGAGTTATATTCAAAGCCGTTCTCTTTTGCTAGCTGGCTCAGCCTTTGGGGGAGTAGTCTGTCAGCCTCTTTTTTAAGAGCTTTTAGAGCTCCTCGCTGGGCTACTTTCTGAACTTCAGCCTCTTCAAAAGATAGACCTACTGGTACAGTTACGCTGATTCTGCTGCCGCTTAGTCTGACACTGGACCGGCTTGCATCGTGGCTGCGGTTAAATTCCAACCGGTGGGCCTTGCCGATTCGGTCGCCGTCATAAAGTATTTGCGGCTTGTCAGGGCGATGTTTTTCAAGCCAGTTTTTTTTGCTTTTAACAAATTCTATACCAGTCTTAAATGGAACATAGTAAGGCAGGCTAACTTTGATAAGACCACTATGGGAGTAGCTGAGCCTTATATTGCTGTTGCCTTTGCGTTTAGTAAGCGTTACTTCGCCTATGTCTGGAATATCTATCCGTTTTGTAGCCATATTAATAGTATAGCTATTATTTGACAAACGGGCATTTAATTTATCTAGCGGAGTACAATGTTTCGCCTGCTTGGACGTGAACCCATAGGGGGCGGCGGCGCTGGCACTAGATTAACGAGTTCGGGTTTAATCATTTTATGAGCGGCTACAGAAGATTTTAGAACCTTCATGTCAGATAGCTTTTTCACGGTAGTGCTAAGCTGCCCAGAAAAATTATGCTTGCCGCTGATAACCACGAAGTCCTCGGTTGGTTCGGGCTGCTGCATGTAGGCAGCTAGCTGTTTGAAGGATTCAACGTCATAACCGACTGCGTAGCGGTCGTCGTTTTTGCGGCGGTCGCGCTTCTGGTTGCGGACAAACGCAGTATCGGCATCAATTTGAAACCAGACAACCAAAGTTGCTGCTTTGTGTTTTCTTGCCATTTCGCGGTAAAGTTTTCGCTGAGAAATGCGCATAGCATTCATGTCTATAACTACACTAATGCCAGCAGTTAAAAACTCATTGGCCATATATTCTATGATTCGGCTAAGAGCATTGTTTTCTTGCTTAGAGTATCTCGGCTGTTGGAACAACTCATAACGAATTCGGTCCTGTTCTAGGTGAGCGGCCTCTATTGCTTCACAGAACTGGCGGGCAAAATATGTCTTGCCGGCACCTGGAAAACCATACAGTAAAATTAAAACAGGTTGAACGGGCTTAATTCTTCCGTTGTCTTTTCCAATCATATGAGTGATATTTTATAACATTGACAGTTAAATATAAAGTTTAGCTAGTTTACTGTCAAAACTTCGCTTCTCTTTATCTGTTGGTGGTTTATTGTTTGCTAGTTATCTATGTGACTTGCTGATGACAAAACTTCGGTTTTAGAGTATGATTATCTCCGTAGTAAATCTATTTTTCTAAAATAAAGGGGTGTAGCTCAGTTGGCTAGAGCACTAGTCTCCAAAACTAGGTGTCGCAGGTTCGA
>CAZHAQ010000014.1:0-17903 GCA_964529785.1 uncultured Candidatus Saccharibacteria bacterium | reverse complement strand
AGCCGTCATATTATTCGTAATACTGATCAACTGCTGGGTACATTCTTTCAGCCCATTATGTTTTTAGTATTGTTCGCAGCTGTATTTGGTGGCGCCATAAAATTAGCTCTGCCTGAAGGCATTGGTTATTTAGACTTTTTGATGGGCGGTATTATCGTACAGACAATTGCATTTGGCTCTACGACAACTGCGATTGCTATTTGCAACGACATGCAGAAAGGAATTGTTGACCGATTTAGAAGTCTGCCGATGTCTGACGTGGCCGTTTTAAATGGCCATGTTATCTCAGACCTATTTAGAAATGCTATATCTGTAGTTGTCATGATACTAGCCGGTCTTTTAATTGGATTCAGGCCCAAAGCTGATCTGCTTGAATGGCTAATGATTATGGGTCTAGTATTTCTGTTTACGTTCACTTTCTCATGGCTGGCAGCAATTGTCGGAGTTATAGCTAAAAGTATAGAAGCGGTACAGTGGCTAACTTTTATAATTATTTTTCCCCTGACTTTCGCAAGCTCAGCGTTCGTACCGGTTGAAAGCATGGGCAGGTATTTAAGGATATTTGCCGAGAACCAGCCAATAACTCATATAATTGAGGCTATCAGGTCTCTAATTTTAGGCATGCCGATGGGCAGCCATGGCTGGTGGGCGCTGGCTTGGTGTATTGGTCTTTTAGCGTTTGCGATTCCTTTTTCCAGGTGGCTGTTTAAAAATAAAACGACTGCCTAGCTAGACTTAGACAGCCGTTTTATTCAGTTTACTTAGCAGTAGCTTGGTGTACGATTTGCTTGATTCTTTCTTCTGTTTGCTCATCAAGCTCTGTAAAAAACCAAGCACAAGGCATTAGTTTATCGCTAGCACTTTTTTCCAGTTTAAAGTCTACATATTCCGACAGTCCGAAAGTAATATAGCCATCACGCCTAAAGTAGACAAGTACAGCGCTGTCTTTACTTAAGGCATAGCCGGGCATGCCATACCATAACCGAGGGTAAAGATTTGGATTGGCTTCCATGATCAGCTCATGGATTCTACTGGCTTCCTTAAAATCTTTTTCAGTATATTCTTTTATTTTTTCTATGACCTGAGCTTTCATTTCCTCACTAGTCATATTACGTTTATTGGTCGTCATTAAAAGACCTCCGCTTATATTAATATGTAGTGTGGATCAGGATGAGAAGCCTCAACTTAATCAGTAAAAACATAATAGCATACTATGAAAAGTACTTAAGCTTGCTAATACTTGACTATATAACTATTATATATTGGAAATGCCGATTACTGCTATAGTTGGAGAACAGCGGGGAGACGAAGGTAAGGGCCGTTTCTCAGATATGCTGGCTGAAGAGCACGAAATAGTTGCTCGTTTTAATGGTGGCGCAAACGCCGGCCATACGGTGGTTTTACCGGATGGTACCGAACTTGATCTTCACTTAATACCTTCAGGCATTGCCCATCCTCATACCATGAATGTCATTGGCAACGGTACAGTTGTTGACCCCGAAAAATTAAATAAAGAAATACAGTCTGCCGAGGAAAAAGGCATAGAAATTGGCGAAGAGCGGCTGATGATTAGCTCGGCAGCGCACTTAATCCTGCCTCATCATATATCTATTGATGAGCTGCGTGAAGCAGGCAATGGTGCTCAAGGCAGCACAAAATCGGGAATTGCTCCGGTTTATGCCGATAAAGCCATGCGGGCAGGTGTAAGGATGGAGCTTATTAATAATGACATTGATGAGCTGGCTAAAAGAGTCGCAAAGGGTATTGAGGACACTAATGAAGACCGAGCTGCGGCTGGCCTTGAATCCATCCCGGTTTCAGAAACTGTTGATCGCTTCATAAGTAATGCTGCTCTATTAGGTCGTTTCGTAACTGATACCACGCTTTTTCTAAATAGAAGATTAAAAGCTGGCGACTGGGTGTTGGCCGAGGGCGCGCAAGCAGCGCTTTTGGATGTAGATCACGGCATGTACGACTCTGTGACGTCTTCGTCTACTGTTACAGGCGGAATCTTTACCGGCTTAGGTGTTCCTTTCCATCACTTGAAACGAGTTATAGGTGTATCTAAAGCAGTTCAGTCGCATGTTGGTGGCGGTCCGTTCGCTACTGAAATACACGATAAAGAACTTTTAAAACAGCTGCACGGTGATTTAAATCAGGTAGACTCTGAAACCGGTACGACGACTGGTCGGGTCCGCCGGCTTGGACACCTGGATCTAGCGGCTATAAAAAGAGCCCAGATGATTAATGGCACAACTGAAATGGCTCTAACCAAACTGGACTGGGTGCCAAGATTCGGCAGAGAAGTACTAGTTTGCACTGGCTACCAGCGAAAAGGTAAGCTCTTAGAAGTTAGCCCGGATGCCGCTTATAAGATTGAGCAGTCTGATCCGGTATATGAAAAACTGCCAACATGGGAAGAAGATGTCTCTGGCGTGCGAAATTTCAGTGACCTGCCCAAAAAAGCAAAAGACTACATTGAATTTATTGAAGGGCAGACAGAAGTACCGATTTCAATGATTGGAGTAGGCCCTCGCCGCGATCAGGTAATAGTCAGAAATAACTAGCTATTTCTGGATAACAGTTACATCATGCGGACGCGATTCGCTCATGCCGGCATTTGTAACTCTGTAGAATCTAGTCTGGGTGCGGTGCGCCTCTATATCTTTAGAACCGACATAGGACATACTTTTTCTTAATGCTTTAACAATAAGGTCTACTACTTCATCTACCGGACCTTTGTAAGGTACATATGACTCAACACCTTCAGGTAGCGGCGTGCCTTTAGAACCGTCGGTGCCGTAGCGCTTTCTAGAGGCTTCACTATCCTTCATGGCGCTGGCCGAGCCCATACCCCGGTATTTTTTAACCATTTGCCCGCTGACTGTAACTACTTCGCCGGGTGCTTCTTTAGTGCCGGCAAGCTGGCTGCCCATCATGACTGAAGATGCTCCGGCAGCAATAGCAATTGGTACATCGCCGCGATTCACAATCCCGCCATCAGCACAAACCGGTACGCCGGATCCTTGTATAGCTTTAACGCATTCATAAACGGCTGTTACTTGTGGCGTGCCGATACCGGTTTCTATTCTAGTTGTACAAATGGAGCCCGGCCCCTGGCCGACTTTTATGCCGTCAGCCCCTGCATCTACTAGCATTTTTGCCGAGTCGCCGTTAGATATATTGCCAACCACTACCTCTAGTTTGGGATGGCTATTTTTTATAAGCCTTAATGTGCTGAACGCAAAATCAGAATCACCTTGGGCACTGTCAATAACTATCGCGTCAACATAGCCATTCATGGCTTCAATTCTTTCCAGCGCGCCTTCGTCGGTTGGCACTGCGGCAGCTACAACTAGACGACCTTGATCATCTAAATTGTATTGCTCAGGATTTCCGGATAATAATCTGACTACATCAGAAAGTACATACATGCCTTTAACATGGCCATCTTTATCTACAAGCGGCAGAGTTTTCTTCTTATTTTCTTTCATGAGGCCAAATGCTTCCTGGACGCTTATACCAGGAGTGCCAGTTACAACTTCAAAGGCCGGAGTCATTACTTCTTTTATGCGCGCATCATTTTCGCCAAGACTAAAGTCAAAATCGTTTTGAGTCAATAGACCGACAAATTGATCCCGGTCGTTAGTAACCGGAAAAGTCCTGAAATTAAATTTGCGTCTATCGCACAGCTCCAAAACTTCACCTAAAGTGGAAGATTCTTGTACTGTAATAGGCTTATGTATGAGACCGTTTAATTCGTGCTTAACTCGTCTTGCTTCTTTGCCTTGCTGCTCGGGACTAAGCCCGGCATGGAGAACGCCTAGGCCGCCTAGTTTAGCCATTGCTATTGCCATATCGGAAGTTGTTACCGTATCCATGGCAGCGCTAACAAGCGGTACTGCAAGCTCTAATCCTCGGGAGAACTTGCTGGAAGTATCTACCTCGGATGTGGCTACATGGCTTCTACCAGTTTCCAATCTGACATCGTCAAACGTAAGCGCTAAGCCTTGCTGTTCCATTGACTGAAAAAATGCTTCACGGCTTAGGCTCATGCTGTACGTCTCCTTATTTGCATAAGATTGTAACATAGCAAAAGCGGATTAATATAAGTTAAATAAACAAATTACTAAATTAAAGCAATTTCAACAGCCGGCTCTAAGGTAGCCGGGTTAATAACATAAGCTATAAAGTTTTTAAGGTCGCTGCTTGCAAGTCTTCTTAGCAGCTTCGGCTTAATAAGCAGGGCATTTTTTTCTATCCAGATATCCTCAATAGTGCCTTCAATAGACTTCTTTTTAAATGGATTGGAACGGTAGCCGTGCTTGTTATCAAACCAAAGAATATCAAAAGGCTGAAAATTATTATCTAAGGACGTTATTCTAACTTTTCGGCCTATATACGACTTCTTATCTTCAGATAATATTTCTTGGGTTTTAAGCTCGCTTAAAGATTTAATTTGCTCAGCCTGAATTTTCTTTATATGGGCATCAAGACTGGCTCTAGCGGCCATATCACCAGCTGATTCGCTCATATTGGCGGGATTTAAATAACCGCCTCCACTTGAAGCTGCCAAATTACTTAATAGTTCATTCTCTGACCTTGCAGCTTCCTGAGTAGCTACTTCGGCTGTAACACGGACAATAATTGCCGACTTAAAATCTTCAACCAGTTGAGCGCCGCTAATCGGTATATTTTCAAGTGCCATGTGTAATATTATAAATCAATTCATAATATTGTCCGCTTAGCGGTGATTCTGATCGTCAAACAATTCTGAGACTGAACCGTAGCGAACAATTTCCAGCATTGCCTTGCCAATCACCGGCGCCACACTCACCACCCTTAGCTTGCTGCCTAGAGCCTCTTGAGCTGCTTCAGTCCTAAATGTATCGCTGATCAGAATTTTCTCAATTGGGGCATCTTTCAACCTGTCGAGCGCTGGATCAGATAATACGCCATGGCTAGCTGCAAAGTAGACGGCTTCTGCTCCTGAATTAACTAACGACTCAGCTGCTGATACAAGAGTGCCAGCAGTGTCTACCATGTCGTCAAACAACAGACAAACCCGTCCGTCAACATCTGGATAGCTATCTTCTCTTTTAATAACCTGGCTGTTTTTAGAGTCTCTGAATTTAGACATTACCAGCATACCCATGCCTAGGCTGGACCTATGTTGCTCGGCCAGCTTTGCGGCTCCAGCGTCCGGCGCTGGCCGGAATTGAGCTGTTAAAAGTTTGCGAAGCTGATATAGTTGAGTTTACTACTGTAATTAGCTTAGAAGACCTTAAGGGGTCAGCTAGAATTATGGATGGCGGAGTGGCGGTTCGGTCAATGGTAACATACGGAGAATAAATTATGAGTAGTAAAGAGTGCGACAACAAAAGCGTTGGCGTAATCGTGCAGGACACGGTCGGCAATACCCTGCTGTTAAGCCGGGCCAAGTATCCTTTCGGCTGGGCTGCTCCAGCCGGACATATTGATGATCATGGCAGTCCGGAACAGGCTGCCGTCAATGAAGTTCATGAAGAAGTCGGCATTATTCTGCCAATTGGCGGTCTTATCCGGGTAGTTGACTCCAGGCGAATAGATAACAAATGCAGCCGTATTGGCGGCGATTATCATGAATGGACGGTCTATAAAACAGTAACCGAAACCGAAACTATTACTCCTTCCGCAGACGAGACAAGAGGTGCCCGATGGTTCTCGGAATTTGCCATTAATGATTTAATTGCCCGCTCTGAACTTAGTATCTCAGAATCTACTCCCGGACAATATGTTATAGAGCCAATTTGGGTAGAGTTCTTAAGAGAAGCCGAAGTAATCTAAAAGAGTTGTAAAATTTTTTACAGCTATACCTAGTTGTAGTGCATAAAATATTGCCTGAATGAGGCTGAAAAAAATAATCCGTTTAACTCGGAAGGAGCTGACGCTTAGTCCCCAGCTGCCTTCAATACTGGTGTTTGTTGCACTTTTAGTAATTATTGGAACCGGCTGGCGGTCTGCCCGGCAGGAAGCTTCAGCAGCCCGCGACAATCTGATCTCCGAAACAGCTAATACGACCGAGCTAAATACGCTTCAAAAAGTACTGTCATTTGAAAATGCACTGATGGCTAGTCGAGGCTTTTTGGAGAGTAGTGAGAATGTTGACAGCCGAGAATGGAAACAGTTTGTAGGATCTTTAAATCTTGCCAGCAGAAAGCCCGGCCTGCTGGGAATTGGATATGCGGAATTTGATCCAAACAAAAGCGATCCTGACAATTTTACGAGCACGGTAGAGTACATAGAGCTGATAAGAGAAATAGAAAATTTTGATCCCGGCGACAAATTAAGCGACAACAATAAAATGCGGCGCACCATGGTTAGATCAGCAAGTAGCGGCGAGCCGAGGATTACATCTTTAATTGCTTTTGATGACAAGCCCAGCAACGAATCAATTATCACCTTGTTTTTGCCGCTTTATGATAAATCCAAGCCTTTAAACACAGACCAAGATAGGGCAGCTGCAGTTAAGTCATTTGTATTTGCCCCCATTGACGTACAAAAGTTATTTGAGTCAGTTTTTAAAGATGTGAGCGAAGAATATAACTTTAGGATATATGACGTACCGATGATGGGCCCGGAAAATGTTATATATCTTCATAATTCTAACGAACAGAACTATGAATGGGTTAAACGAGAATCAGTTATTATTTCCGGCAGAGAATGGATTTATGAATTTGGAGTTAAAGATACGGTTGTTCCGGATTTCGTACGTAACCGCCAGAATTATGTACTGATCGGAGGCTTGATTTTAGCCAGTATAGTAACGGCAATAGTTTATCTGCTGCTGCAAAAAAGAGCTGAAAGCCTGTCCGATAAGCAGGAAAAGCGAGTTCAGCAGGCTAAAGACAATATGCTGTCACTAGCGTCTCATCAGCTTAGAACCCCGGCCACTGGAGTCAAGCAGTATATAGGCATGGTATTAGAAGGCTTTACTGGCACAATAACTAAAGACCAGCGGCGAACGCTGCAGTATGCCTATGACAGCAACGAGCGGCAATTACGCATTATTAACGAATTCTTATACATGGCAAAAGCTGATGCTAAACGTATTGTCATAACACCGCAGCGGTTTGAGCTGGTTGAGCTTGTCAAAGATGTTGCCGGCAACATGAAGACAGAGGTTAGGGAGGCGGGCCACAAGCTTAAAATTACTACTAAGAAGTCAAAAATCTATACCTATGGTGATACTCATAGCATCCGTATGATCATTGAAAACCTTATCAGTAATGCAATAAAGTACACGCCACCTGGTGGTCGGATTGAGGTTAATATTAAAAATAAGGCCAGCGAAGTAGCAGTGGAAGTTACCGACAATGGCGTAGGAATTGCTGCTAAAGATTTCCCAAAACTGTTCCAGCAATTTAGCCGGATAGCCAATAAAAGAACTAAAGAAACTTCCGGAAGCGGCATTGGCCTGTACCTGTCAAAAGTACTGGCTGAGCTAAACAAAGGCTACATTACTGTGAAATCCGAGCCAGGTGAAGGTTCTGTGTTTACATTACACCTACTTAAAAACGCAGTAAAAAATCTTACAGAAAAAGCGGAAAAAGACCGGTAAATTAATCATGATGAGGAAGACAAAAATACTTGTGGTTGAGGATGAGCGGATCTTAAATGATGCTTATCGGGAGATACTTAATAAATCCGGCTACGATGTGAAGCGCGCATTTGACGGTGCTGAAGCACTGGAGATACTGGAAAACTATAAGCCTGATATTATTTTGCTTGATCTTAAGATGCCTAAACTGGATGGTATCGGATTTTTAAAGAAATACCACACAGACGGAAAGATTCATAAAAGCAAAATTGTGCTATTTAGCAACTACGACTTGCAAGAGGAAATAGACGAAGCCTATAGCTTAGGGGCCGACAAATATTTCCTTAAGGCCTGGGCATCACCGAAAGATCTGGTAAAGATCGTAAAAGAACTTGAAGCCAAGTAAAGCTTAAGCGCTGAAATTATTGGTTATTTCTTTGCCTACAGTGCGTTTTAAGAGCGCCTGATCCACTACATAATTCTTATGGCGATATATTACTACGTTAGCCTTTTTCAGCTTGCTTACTTCTCCGGCAACAGTTTCCCTGGTAAGGCCAAGATTATCTGCTATGAATTGATGAGTTAGCGGCAAGCCTAAGCTGTATAATCCTGAGTCCAGCTCTTTGCCGTGCCTTACCGCAAGATAAAAGAAAAAGTACAAAATTTTATTGGTTGCATGAGATTGCTGGAGTGCAAGGTTTCTTAACAGTCCAGTAGAAGCTTCAGTTAGAAGTAGCTTGCTGGCCGTGTCATTTAGCTGTTTATTTAATTTAAATTCCTCTTTAGTAAATGGAGTCAGCTTGGAATCCATTAAGGTTTCATAATAAAACATAGAAGAGCGGTCAGAACCTAACAGCCATCCAATAGGGAATAGGTCGCCGCTGGAGTAGATGCCAACTACTTTTTCATTGCCGTCATTATCTATAGAGTAGACCTTCAAACTGCCTTCGGATACATAGAAGCCGTAGCGGGGTATTTCACTTTGAAATAGCACCAAATTTCCTTTTGGAAACTTCCGAGACGGAGAGCTAAGGCTAATACTGGACTTGACCATAGTTATATTTTACTGATTTGTAAGTCATTTTACAAAACTACTGTTTTTTGGCTTACAGAAACAATAAATATTAAAGCTTAACATGTATGTATGGTTATGAGGGCCAAGTAGGAGGAGGAAAAGGTCGTGCAGCCCAAGTATTAGCCATATAAATTATTAAGGCGAAAGGGAGACAGCAGCATATGTCAAAAGAAATCTTAGATAAGCGCATTGAAACCTTTCTTGATAGAAAGTTTAGAAAATATCCCGATTTAGACAAGCGCTAGATAGTAGATTTAGCCAGTAAGAATTATAGGATGGCCGGTATGGCAGTAACACACCGCAACCTGGGTAGAATTACAAAATCAGATAATGATTCAGATCTTTTAAATGACGAAATACAGTACGTTAATGAAGAGCCAGAAATTACAGTCGTCAGTCAAACGATAAAGTATGTTACGTATTTTGTAGTAATTTTGCTGGCAGTAAGATTTATATTAGCGTTGTTTGGCTTTGATCCAGGCAATATTTTAGTAAATCTTGTGTATACCTTAACTTCACCGCTAGTAATGCCGTTTAATGCGCTGCTTAATGTTGACATAACATCAGGCGTAGCAAGGTTTGAACTACACACTATATTGGCGGTAATCGTATATTTCTTGATAGGCATGGGAATAGTTAAATATTTAAACTATTCGGATAGATAATAATAAATCGGTACATATTTAAACGTACCAAAGGAGAGATAGTTATATGAGTATTTTAGCTTGGATTGTGCTAGGTGCATTAGCAGGATGGATAGCATCAATGATTATGAAAACCAATGACGAGCAAGGTGCTATCGCAAATATCATAGTCGGAATTATCGGTGCATTAATTGGAGGTTTCTTGGTGAATTTGTTCGGAGCAGAAGGAGTTACTGGTCTGAACCTGTACAGTCTCTTAGTAGCGATCGGGGGTTCAGTAGTACTGCTTGCGGTATACCGGGCTCTTAAGGGCTATTCGTCTGACCGTCATCATACTACTAGGTAGAGACAGTCAAATAATGGGTTTAACATTAGGTTAAACCCAAAACTTTAAAAATATACTGCGAGTTTTTAGGAGGACAAGAGTATGAGCGAAGGGGTAATTGTACTATCGTCGCAGCTAGCCATTATCGGCAGTTTCTTAATACTGATAAGTATATATTCAGTCGTCAGCATAATTAGCATGATAGGATTAGCGATTTCAAAGCTGCCGGTGGCAGTCGGATTGATACTAAGTATTATCGCTTCGTTTCATATCCTCTTGGCAGCCAATAGGCTGGAAGGGGTAAATAAGATGAAGAGAATAGGAGTGAGATATGGATAGTAACAATTCTAGTATGCATATGTCATCTAACAAGGTGATGTTAGCAGGCTTGCTAGGCTTTGCTCTGGGAATAATGTATGCGCCGAGAAAAGGTACTGAAACCCAAGAGAAGCTCAAGAGTAAAATTGAAGATATGAAATCCCAGATGATGCATAAGAAAGACAAGCTTCAAGACAAGACGGAGGAGCTGAAAGAGAGTGGCAAGGAAATGGCGAAGTCAGCCAGTAACCGCGCCAAATCAGGCGGCAGTTCATCTAACGTAGAGAGAGCTGTTCCGTAGAATCTAAATTGGCCTAGCAAGGCTATTCATATCGAAGTGCTTCTATGGCATCTTGCTTAGAAGCCCGACGGGCCGGTAGCGTTCCTGCAAGGAACGCTATTGCCATTACGATAAGCATTATTCCAATAACAGACAGCAGTGGAAAATGAGTCAGATTAAACCCTGGCAAGTCTTTTAAGAAGCTGTTAGAGGCTATATTGTTAGCGATGCTGCCAACTCCGATAGCAGCTAATGCGCCGGCCAGACTGCCCCAAAAACCAAGTAAGGCCGCCTCCACGCTGAACAGAGTAAAAACTTTTGAACGGGCCATGCCCATAGCTTTCATGAGTCCAATCTCTTTAGTTCTTTCCTGGACCGACATAAACAAGGTATTTATAATTCCCAGGCTGGCCGCCAATAGCGCAATCGCTCCGAAGAATATTAAAACGTAAGTAATAGCATCGATTACCTGCTTGAAAATGCCGATTTGATCCTGAATTGTAAGCGCGATATAGCCTTTTTCATCCAGATTTTTCTTTAAATCCTGGACCTCTGATTCGCTCATATTTTTATCAAACCTAGCCACAGCTACCGGCTGCTGGCTTTTTAATTCTGCCGGCAATTCTTCCGACTGAAGGTCAAATAGCTGGGTATTTAAGGCCTTATTTGTCATAAGACCACCGATGCTTACAATAGTTTGTTCTTGAACGCCGGTAATCTCAGCAGTTACTTCACGTTGCTGCCCAGCAGGAGTTTTTATGCCAATAGTTACGTTTTTACCGACCGCATCCGATGCTGAGCTGTATCCAAGCGGGGATACAAAGCTTGGAATTAGCAGAATCTGCGGCTGGCTAGAAGAATTATCTGGAGTCTTGCCAGCTGCAAGCGTAACATTGATGCCGTCAAAGAATGAAGAAGCCGTAAAGCTATACTTTTCGCTGTTCTGCCCAAATATATAATTCGGGGCAACATTTTTATCTAGTTCAGCACTTATAATGCCTTTTTCGCTTTTAATGTTATCAATATCAGACTGGCTGAGCATAACCATCGGTATGCCGGCTGTATTTGAAGTGTTAACTTCCTCCTGATACTTTTGAGGGCCATCTGCAAACGGATCTTCTCCCTTGCCTTGAATTATTAGCATGTCCTCAGCGCCAATATTCCCAACCTGCTCATCAATATATGAAGATACGCCGGAACTTATGCCGACAGTCATAGCAATGGTAAAAGTACCGATAAAGATCGCTAGAATAGTTAAGAAGGTACGAGCCTTGCTGCGCATCATGTTGGAGGTAGCAGTGCTTAGTATGTCAGAGAATTTCATTTTTTCTTTTCCTTTTCAATTTGGCCGTCTTTAATGAATATCTGCCTGTCGCATCGTGCTGCCAAGTCCGGATCGTGAGTAACGATGATTAAAGTAATGCCTTTTGATTTATTGAGGGAAAAAAGCATGTCTTCAATTTTCTGGCCTGTTACGCTGTCAAGGTTGCCTGTTGGTTCATCGGCAAATATTACTTTAGGATTATTAATTAAAGCCCGGGCAATAACTACGCGCTGCTTTTGGCCGCCGCTTAAGTCATTTGCCTTATTCTTTGCTTTTTCTTCTAACTCAACATCTTTAAGTGCCTGTATACCTCGCCGGTTTCTCTCGCGGCGTGAAGTACCGGCGATCTTAAGCGGCAGAATTACATTTTCAAGTACGGTATTATTAGCATTTAAAAAGAATTGCTGGAACACGAAACCAAACTGCTTGTTTCTTAAATTATCCTGGCGGCGGCGAGTCAATTTTGACGCATCCTTGCCGTCAATTAAAACTGAGCCTTCGCTTGGCGAATCAAGTAATGCCAGCAGGTGCATAAGAGTACTCTTGCCGGAACCGCTTTTCCCGACAATTGCCACCGATTCGCCTTTCTTGATATCTATATTGATTTTATATAGGGCAGTAAACTTTGAGTCTTTTTTTCCGTAAATTTTTGTAAGTTTTTTAGCTGTAACTACTGACATCGTATTCCTTATATTTTATAGGCCGCAAGTAATAAGTATATCACCTGGGATAGAAGATATAACTAAATTTCTTCGTCGTTATTATGGTATTTTTTGCTTTTTAGTTCGGTTAAAATAGCTACCCCGGCACTTAGTAGGACTACCCCGAGCACTGCACTTACTATGTCGCCCTTAAGTACTTCCATTTGCACAAGCAGGGTAACCGCCCCGACAGTTAAAAGCGAAATGCCAATATTGCGTTTATTATTGGGGTCATGCTGAGTCAGCAAGCTAAGCCCGCCTAATATAAACAAGATAGGCAGTATCCAGCTATAAATATTTGATCCATCAAGTAGGTTGATTAAGGTGCTTAGAAGCACGATGCCGAGACCAAAAAAGGTCAGGCCGGTAATAGCTTTGGTGAATTCTCTCTTATTCATAATAAGCCTGATTATACTCTTATATTTATCAATCACAATAAAGCCTGCTATGTTACGATTAGACATAAGATGGCAGGAAAAAAGACTAGATTTAAAGTAGTCAAACCGATGCGGTTTCATGTAGTATCGCTTCCCCATACCCAAACTACACTAGATTATGAATCCTGTGCCTATACATCAAAAGTGCGCAAATTCTGCAATATGATGAAGTCCTTGGGGCATGAGGTATATCTGTATGCATCAGAAGATAACCAGGCAGATTGTGATGAGCTGATTACTATTGCCCCTAAGAAAGATCAAGTTAAATGGTTCGGGGATTATGACTTTAAGAGCCAGTTTTTTAATATTGATTGGGACCCGGCTGGCCAGCATTGGCAAACAACCAACCAGCGAGCAGTCAAGGAGATCGCCAAAAGAATAAGACCGCACGATTTTATCTGCCTGATAGCTGGACTTAATCAGAAACCAATTGCCGATATTTTTCAAGACAACATGACAGTAGAATTTGGAATCGGCTACGAGGGGGTATTTGCCCCTTTTAGGGTATATGAGTCCTATACTCACATGCACTACGTTCACGGAAAAAATAATGATGACAACGGCCGATTTTATGATGCAGTTATCCCAAATTACTACGAGCCTGAGCATTATCCATTCCAGGCGGAAAAAAAAGATTATTTTCTGTTTTTGGGAAGGCTCGTTGCCCGCAAAGGCCCGGAAATAGCCGTAGAGGTTACAAAACGGATAGGCTCCAAACTAATTATGGCAGGCCAAGGCGTTTTAAAGATTGAAAAAAATAAAGTTATAGCAGAAGAAATTACTTTAACCGGTGATCATATTGAGCATATCGGATTTGCCAATGTAGAAAAAAGAGCTGAGCTATTAAGCAATGCTCGTGCAGTTTTTATGCCAACAACTTACCTGGAGCCGTTTGGAGGAGTGGCAGCTGAAAGCATGCTGTGCGGCACGCCGGTTATCGCCTCTGACTTCGGTGCATTTGCTGAAAACGTTAAACATGGCGAAAGCGGCTACCGCTTCAGGACAATTGGCGAGGCTGTATGGGCAGCGAAAAATATAGATAGGTTAAACAATAAAAAGATACATGAATATGCAGTTAATAAGTTTTCTGTTGACAGGGTAAAGTATCAGTACCAGGCCTATTTTGAACAGCTTTTAACTTTATACGAGCATGGCTTTTACTCTAACTGGCGCCAGGGTGTTGATGGTTATAACAGATATAATTAAATTTAATACCTTGACTGATTTGTAGTGAAATAGTTATGCTTTACATAAGAATTAAACACACTTTAGGGGTATTGTAAGGACTATAATTAATGGCACGATTACCAGTACCAGGTCAAGATCCCGGCGTATGGGGTGAAATCCTCAACGAGTTTTTACTTGTCGCTCATAATAGTGACGGCTCATTAAGATCTAGTGCCATAGCACCAATGGTTGGCGCAACCGGTCCGCGGGGGTTTACCGGGCCGGTCGGACCTGTAGGTGCTCAAGGACCTCAAGGTTTTACTGGTGCTTCCGGAATCCAAGGTTTTACCGGGCCAACTGGACCTCAGGGCGAAGGAGTAATCATAGTTCCGTCTACCTGGACTCCTAACGACGGCTTGCCGCCTGGCACTCCAGCAGGAACCATAATTCTAAGGAGAAAACCATAAATGGGCTTAGTGCTGGGTTTAGATGGCAAAATAAGAGCAATGGAGGCCACCACTGGCCGGCCTGTTGCTAGTATCTCTTCGACTTTATATGTTGGCCTGCTAAATTCGGTACCTGCCGATTTGGATGGGCTAGATTTAATAACTTTAATATCCCCAAGTTATGGTGATGAGTTTTCTATTAATCCAAACTTCTATACGGGCAGGAAAGCAATACAGCTTAGCAGCATTAGCGCTGATAAAGATGGTGCGGTTGTTGAGAACAATAATCCCCTACCAATAGAATGGGAAAATAAGACAGGCTTTGATATTCAAGTCTCCGCTTTTTTTATAACTGATGTGGCGGCCGGAGCGTCAGGTAATGTTTTATGGGTAGGAACACCCGATGCAGGTACGGCAACAATTGCCAATAATAGTAAAGCAACAATTAGTGCCGGCGACTTAATTTTAAAGGTAGATTAATTAGCTATGCCGAATATTAGTCTTTCGGTTGAGCAGTCAAACCACGATGGTCATGCGACTTGGGCTAATCGTTCCAGTATTAATGGGACAGACTTTACTACCACTATACTGTCTCCTTTGGGCTGTCATCTTAATGACACTCATGTAATGTCTAGATTTTTTATATTTAGATTCGGCAATGGATCTGTTAATTCAGGAATCCCGCAAGGGACAACTATAAATTCTGCAAAACTTGAACTTAGATTTAACAATGGTGCGCTTGCCGGCGGTGTTCACAGTCATACATATATATGTGTTGAAAATAACCTTGATCCGACAGGTACTGGCGCAATAGTTAACGGTACCGGTAATTTAGGTTCCCAGGCTTGGCAAAGGCTGGGCCGACAAGCGGCAGCTGTTACAAGGTTTGGTGCTCGGTGCGGCCCGACACATACGGGAAATTTAGCTACAGTCGGTAGGGGAGTGAGAGATTCCCAAGCGCTTGTCTATCGGGCTTTTGGCGAGGGTAGAGCAATTACGACTGGCACTTGGCATCAAACTGATGATTTTGCTGGCGCCCTTCAGGCATTGGTTAATGATCCTGATTGGAACTCAGATTCACAGTATGTGATGGTGCACATGTTTTCCGATCATCGTATATCCGCGGGGTCAACTGGTGGTGTTGGCTATCTTGGCGGCATAACCTGGGCTAGCGGCCAGTCGGGTGTGGTAGGCGAAGGAAACGCTCCTGGTACGCAAATATTTTTTAAAGACCATACAACTAACGATTATGCACCTCGACTATTAATTGATTACACCTCTACATCTTTAAAAGCAATGTCTACTGGTTCGGTAAGCTCTGGAGCGGTACGATTAAGGCCAGCGCTTTGCCTAGGCAGATTAATGGGCGAGCGAGTAGAAATGAACGCTGGTGGAGCAATTACACCAAAAATGAGTGCCGGAGCTCACGACCTGCCGTTTACCGGCATGCAGGCTTTTAACTCAAGCGACTTAATTGGCTGGAATGGCGGTAATGCCCCTGGTTCTAGGATTAAATGGGGTAGCCCGAGACCTGGGCGCAGTGATGGCCGGCGATTGCTTCTTGAAGACTGGATCGTTGGCGATAACAATATAAAAGCTCCAAAAATATGGTGGGATGTAAACGGTTATCAGGACGAGTATACCAGCGTCAAGACATACTCAATGAGGTTTTACTACAAGAATAAATTAGGCGCGTTTCCAGATGTTTTCCCAGCTTTTGCTAAGTTTATGCATAACGGTGTCGAGAAATTTCGTATAGAACATAAAGAAGTCATATTAGATTTAATTGATATAAATAATTCTACCTATAACGAAGTCGGCATAAGATGGAGCGGCGGTCATAGTCCGTGGACGACTTATAAGTTTGTTGAGCCGTCCGGCGATAACTTTTATAGATTTGAGCTTCAAGTAGATGCAAGCACTAATCCCAAAGTCAGGCTTAGGGGCTACTGGAACGATAGCACCGTACCTTTAGACACGGTAGAAGCTAATCCTCCCGATGTTGAGATAGACCAGATAATTATTGGTGATTTTCATACCGGTACGGTTCTATACAGTATGGATCTTGCCGACATAGAAATCTGGTCCGACTATAATTTAAACAGACAATTTCCAGATGATATTAACAATACAGTCGGAACTCCATATAAGCCCAAGCCATGGGCCTGGTTTGAGTATGATGGCGAAGAAATAATTAATCTGGAAGATCTCGGTCCTGTTGCAAGCATCAGCCCGAGTGGAAATAGCGTAGTACTGGCAGACCCGCCAGGAGCTCTGACTTTAGAAGATTACAACATTGCAGTCTGGCCGGGGGATACTTCAGCATATACACTTCATCAAAATTTAAGCTACGGTCCCGGCTTTTGGCGGCGCTTGGATCTATACGTGCCAAGAGGCACTCCGCCGCCAGGTGGCTGGCCTGTAATAATATATACTCACGGTGGATTTTGGATAGCCGGCAATAAAGGATTAATTAATAAAGATTTTGTTACCCACTGCTGCCTCAGAGGCTATGCGGTAGCTTCATGCGACTATGTAAAATCAGGATTATATTTAGCAGCGTTGAATCAGTCTTACCCGACTTGGAATCCTAGCGAAGCTACCGGCAGATACCCGACATTTACGTTGAACTTTAAAGAAGCAGCACACTGGCTAAAAACAAGATCTTCAGTAGCTACTGGCGGTAATGGCACCTACAATCTTAACGCCAATAAGCTAATTGCAACCGGCCACTCAGCTGGCGGATATAATGCCGCCAGTGCAGTTGCTAGCAGGGGGCTTACAAACGATGGCAGCGGGCGTAATTTAACGCTGGCTGGAAATGTCTCAACTTATGGCTGTCCAAATGTTCCGGATCCAGTATTTTTAGGCGGCTATATTTTTGCGGGTCCCGTAAGCCTGGATGATCTTCAGGCCACTGACCCAACTGTGCCTGATTGGCCATACTTAAACAACGATGGAATTATGAAAGTTACAGCAAGGATGTTCAGGGCTCAAAGGGCCGATGTAGGCAGCGGCGATACGACAAACTGCGGTATAGATACCATGGTGCGAGCCAATGCTCCAAGAGTAGCCAGTATCTGCTACGTGTGGTCGCCTCATGATTTTCTTGTTGTAAGTCATCCATTTAATCCAAAACCCCAGGTAAAAACTTTAGAAGATGCATTTAAAGCAGTTGCTGGTAGCCTCCCGCCTACAACCAAATTTGAAAGCCATAAAGTGCCCGATTCACTGCATCACACTATTCAGGACGTAGATATGGATTATCAGCACTTTTTCCGCTGGCTAAAACAATTGCCGGGAATTTAAGGCCTAATGCTTAGATTTCTTGCATTACTATTCCACTGTATGATAAAAAGAAGTTAAGCATAAACGTAAAAACTAGGAGTATAAAAAACATAATGGCAACTAAGACTAAGCGTCCAGTCGCTTCTAAAAGAAGTGCTAAATCGACGTCAAAAAGGAAGAAGTCTTCATCAGGCAAAGGCCCGCTGGCTTCAATTGGCCAATGGTTTAAGGCAAGCCGAAAACGTTCATTATTAGTATTTATGGCTGGATTTGCAGTCATAGGTCTAGCCTTGCTAAAGCCAAGCTTTGCCGCCAATGA
>CAZHAQ010000013.1:13542-19968 GCA_964529785.1 uncultured Candidatus Saccharibacteria bacterium | reverse complement strand
GGAAAAGTTAATCCAGTGTATGTAAGCTGGTTAGAGCAAGTAATAGCTAATATTGAAAGTTATGGGCATGAGGTGTTTTGTGCGCTTAGGGCTGATCAACATAAAATAAATTCACACGACCCTGCGCTTGCATTTCGCTTAGATTTAAAAGAGATTACTGGGGCTGATGGCATGATTGCTATTGTTACCGAAAATGCCTCAGTCGGAGTGCAGACAGAAATTGGCATTGCAATTCATGCAAATAAGAAGATAATTATCGCCCATGACCCTGCTCACAGCCTAGCGTATTTCAACAGCGCAATCATTAATGCTGGGAAAGCTCGCGAGCTGCATTTGCCTTTAAAGTCCGACCCCTTTAAAGCATTCAGAGGCTAGTAAAATCTAGCAATCTATGGCGAAAAGCTCTCTATCATAGTAGAATAATGAAAATGCTTAAGTTAAAAGGATAATATCCACGATGCTTTCTAGAGTTAGAAAAAAAATAAAAGTACTAAGAAGAAAATATAAAAATAATAAGAAATTTAGAAAAAATATAAATATAACAGCGTTATTTGTATTTGCTTTAGTTGGAGTGGCACTAATGGGGATGTCTATGGCCAGCTCCCCTAAAGTTGTCACACCAAAGAGTGCCCAAAGTCCTGCATGTGGTGCTAGGGTTCAAAATTATAATTATCAAGTACCTTTTGGAGATGCTCCCTGGAACGTACCTGTATGTAATCTGCCTAAATTTTCTCAATCTGACGATTATTCTAAAAGACTATGGAACTATGGTGTATTCCATGACGGCGGACAGTGGCAGAAAGATAATATCGGTCAGTTCGGAATAGAGTTTGGTATGGGGCCTGCTGAGACCAGTTGGTCTAGGGCCGTATATTATGCAAAAGATGCAACCACTACTATGCAAGTTAGGGTATGTACAAATAATTGTTACCCGTCAAACTTTGATGATGGTAAGAATATGTATACTCTCGAAGCGCATTTACCGGAAAGAAAGTTTCCTTGGAATCCGTCTTGGAAGGTACCTGGCGCAGGCGACAACGAGGTAGTAATTATAGACGAAGATAAGGGGTTGCTTTACAGTTTTGCGTCTGTAAAGACTGGTGCTCTAGCAACTGCTCAGTGCGGGTTAATTGCTCCTGAGAGATTATGCGCCTCTAGCGCTAAAATTCTCAGAACTAATGCAGCCAGCACAAAAGATCGTAAGGTGGCCGACTATAGGACTTTTGAAGGTAGCGACGGAAGTAGAGGTGTAGGATTTAATTATTTTGCAACCCTCCTTACTCCTCAGGAGATTGAAGCTGGGGAAATACGTCATGCCTTAGGGATGGCTATGCCTAATACGATGTTTGGTCCTGAATGTACAAAGCAGCAATTAGCTACGAATGATTGGAAAAATGTTATCGGCAAGCAATGCGGAACTGCTATTGCACCTGCGGCAAAGTTTGAATGGCCCAATGCTAAGAGCGTAGGAGAACGCTTACCTTCACTTAAGGGTTCGTTAATGGATAAAGAAGTAACTCTTTCTCAAACGATTCCTGAAGGCATGAGATTTGCACTGAATATGTCGGAGGCGGAAATAGACGAATGGATCCGTAAGCGCCCAGATTTAAATGAAAATAACGAAAAGTCTAGAGCAAAAGCACGGACAGCAAAAATTATCGCGATGGCGCTTAAGGATTACGGGTGGATATCTGTAGATACAAATGGTGCTCGCGCTGGCATACAAACAGCTGGTGGTGTAAGTGACGTTAACAGAAAGGTATGGAACAGGCTGGGAATTACAAGCGAAGATGACGATAAGATACTGGCAGGCTTATTTACTCCAAGCAATATATATGTTGTTGAGCCATCTACAAATTACTGCACTGATGGTACTAAATCAAAGTTTTATTGTGAGTATGATTCAAGTAAGTATGAAGTTAGCGGCACTGTTGTTCCGACTCCGCCAACCAATACTCCCACTGCGCCTAGCCCTTCCCCATCGCCATCACCTGCGCCTACTCCAAATCCAAGCACACCTAACCAGCCACAGCCTACACAGAATGATCCTAATGCTAAAAACCCAGCCCCCGGATCTAATCAGACTCCACCGAACAATAACCAATACATGACTCCTACCAGTGTAGTAGTATCTAACAATATTCCAGTTGAGGTTGGTTGGAATAGCAAGCTATTTGAATTCCACCAAGGCGCTAAGCTTAGCTGGACTGCCAGCAATTCTCCTAACGGAATCTCAAAATACGTGGTTAAGAAAAATGGCAAAACAATATATGAAGGCACCAGCTTACGTTATACGGATTTTGGTATTGATGACGGTCAGAAGTATACCTATGAAATAACTGCGGTGGATAAAAAAGGCAATATTTCACAGCCAACTATATTTGAGCGTTACATGCGCTGCAGCTGGTTTGGCTGGGTCTGCGGATTTGAGACTAAATAAATAATTAATTACTGATTTTTAGTCAGGCTGATTTTAAATGGCAAAAAAAAGAAAAACTAGAGCAGCAAACAGTCCAGCATATTTCACTTTTAGCTATGGAAAAAGAACAGTAAGGTTTATTAGTGACCGGGTATTTATCTTCCGTCTAATGCGCAAGCTTCATGGACGTTTCTGGGGCGTTGCGGGCATGTTAATAATGGTTATCCTGTTTAGTGTCTGCTTCCTGGTTAGGCCAGATATGATGCATTGGTCAGTTGCATTCAGCGACTTTGGGCGCGATGTACGTACAGCTCCCTATTTATCGGCGGCATTATTTTTTGGTGCATATGGACTTTGGCGATGGCGTAATTATTTAAGACGGACTTTAAGACATTCACGGCCTGTTACTTCTCTGGTTACAGTTACGGTAACAGGGCTTTATATTGCGGCTTTATTTCCGGTCGCCTGGGAGCCTTGGCCGTATAGGATACATATATTTGGAGTCATACTATTTGGAGCCAGCATGGCTGCTACTGTAATTGCAGACACGCTACTAACTAAAACAAGGAAGAAAAAGGGAGTATCTCTCTGGAGATTTTTAAGGCTGATGTCATTCTTACTTATTATTGTTGGGGGCTACATTACGCTAGGTTCGGCAGCAATAATTGACTGGTTTGAACTAGCAATGCTAGGCGAAGTTTTAATGTTTATTGGATACGGCATTTGGATTATAGACAAAACCTATAGAGGTGAAGGCGGCAGATCAAAGCTTTCGATAATGTTTAAGAAATTAGTTTTAATAGATTGATGATGTTATTGGAAGCTTGAAAAGTTATAATTAGTTTACAACTGCAAGGAGGAAAAATGAAACTAACCCTACAATCCGATAATTTAAAGCAAACTATAAAGGCGGCTTCAAAAGTTGCAGGGCCAGACGTTAATGGGCTACTGGAGCTAACAGAGTTTGACCTGGATGGTGCTAAGTACGTGCATGTTCATCTTGAGGTAAGTGGAGATCCAAATGTATTGACTCCTGGTAAGCATGCGGTGCATTTTCATGAAAAAGCTGCATGTGACTGTGAGGGTTTTAAGTGTGCTGGAGGTCATTTTGATCCAGGTCCTTCCGGTAATACCGACCCCGATGCTAATCATGGGTACCATGCAGGTGATCTGCCTTCAATTACTATTGATGAAAATGGTAAGGGTATTTTAGAGGCTATCACAACCAGGGTGACGTTATCTGACGGACCAGTCTCACTGCTTGGTAAGGAATCAGCTCCAGACGGAACTTCAATAATGATTCATGCTAATGCTGACCCGCACACCCCTGGCGATAGTGGTTCGGGGCACAGCGGCGGTCCGCGGTTAGCTTGCGGGACTATTGAGCGGGTTGAAAACTAGATACCGTATCACTCATCTCGCCACTTAAGCAGGCTTCCGGTCTTAATACCAGTTCATCATGTTCACCCGGGATAATCCTAAAAGGCACGTCTGGGTATACTTCACTTGCCCTTATGACTTCATCCCTTTTGAAGTAGGCGTCCTTATCATAGTAGATCAAGCCGCCGTCAACATGGTCTTTTAGGTCATCAAATACTTCAAAAGCATTGAACTCGGCAATGTGTTTTAAATATCTAAAGTTTCCTGAAGGATGAGTTGAGAATTCAGCAATACTGCTTGCATCCCACTCGATAATTCTGCTAATGTCGCTCGGCCGCTGCAATCCGGCTCCAGGCAGGTGCATTCTTACAGTTTTATTTAAAGTTCTAAGCAGAAGTTTAGATACAGAAGATGGTATGGGTGCCGCATGCACTTCCAGATAAATTGGCTTAATCTCAGCTCTTGCCAGGGCAAGAAACCCTGCTGAATGCGTTAAGAAATACTGAGCACCCTTAGACTCTCTCCTTAGCTCTTCCGGATTTTTCATTGCTTCGGAAAATGTAAAACCTTTAACTTGGGTTTCATCAAAATCCGGTAGGCTAGCTATGCTTTCGCAGACACGTTTAGCTGAGGAGCGACCATTTCCGAATCCACCGATATAAACTGCAGATAGGCTCATAAGCAAATGATAGATAGAAATGCCACTTCTGTCAAAAATAAGGTCAAATATTATAAACGCCAGTGACTAGAGTTATCTAGTAACTACTTAGTTGTATATTTGACAAAGTACTATTTACCTGTTGCTTTTTTCATGTCGTAACCTGTAAAGTAATAGTAAATGCAAAATCTGATTCCAAGCATACCCGATAAGTATGTAGTTCCACTTAATATGAATGGATTAAGGGGACGAATGCTTCGCATGCCAGCTAAGCGTGGCAAAAAACGAGAGATCCTTCTTGTATATGGCCATCATGCCAGCCTGGAGAGAATGTACAGCATGGCAGAAGTCCTAAATGACTATGGTGCAGTTACTCTGCCCGATTTACCGGGCTTTGGAGGCATGGATAGCTTCTATAAGATTGGCGAAAAGCCCGATATGGATACCATGGCAGACTATTTGGCATCAGTGGTAAAGCTTAGATACAAAAATAGGCGCATAACCATTGTAGCTGTTTCCTACGGCTTTACAGTAGCAACTAGAATGCTGCAGCGTTATCCAGAACTTGTTAAGAAGGTAGACTTGTTGGTGAGTGTGGCAGGATTCTCTCATCATGAAGATTTTATATTTAGCAAAAGAAGAATGCTATTTTATCGTATTGGTACTATGATTTTTTCAATGAAACTACCCGCGGTATTCTTTAAAAATGTCATACTTCACCCTGCTGTACTGCGCACTTTTTATGCCAAGACTCACAATGCCAAACATAAGTTTGAAGGCTTAACTGGCGATGAAAAAGAAGCATTGACTGAATTTGAAATTCACTTGTGGCGAATAAATGACGTTAGAACCTATATGACTACCGCACTTTCCTTCCTAAGATTAAATAATTGCCGCCAGCAAATAGACTTGCCGGTTTGGCACGTGGGTGCTAAAAATGATAATTATTTTGACGCTAATCTTGTAGAGCAGCATATGAGAGTGATTTTTAACGACTATATTCATATTGAAACTGACCTAGAAAAGCACACCATAAACGTGATTGCAGGTAAAAAAGAAGTTTCAAAGATTCTGACACGCAAAATGCGGCAGCGTCTAAACAAAAAAGACTGAAGTTGAGAGTTATGTTAAAATAATAGGTAAATTATGTCATACCTATATTTGCAATCTGGAGATTCTGGATTATGAAAATTGGACTTGTTTGCCCTTATGATTTCTTTCGTCACGGTGCAGTTCAAAAGCTTATAGCAGTTTTAGACAATGAACTTACAGAGCGTGGTCATGACATACGAATAATAACCCCGCGCCCCAAGGGTTATATTGGCGACCCTCCAGCCAGAATGATATTTGTCGGGCACTCTACAAAGTGGAATACCCCGCTGGATACAACGTTAGAGGTTGGGGCAAATTTTGGATCAAGCGATTTAATCTCAATGCTTGAGCAAGAGAACTTTGATCTTATTAATGTACATGAGCCCGAAATACCCGTTTTGGGCGCTCAAATTGCCGCCAAAGCTACATGCCCTATAATTGCAACTTTCCATGCAACGGTACCTGATACTGTTCTGGGTAAGACAGTGGAGATGTTCCGCGTACCTTTCTCCAGATCTTTATTTAGGCGCGTAGCTGCAATGACCGCAGTTTCAGACAGTGCTGCAAAATTCGTACGGGAGTGGTCCGGCCAGCCGATTACTATAGTTCCTAATTACATTGATCTTGACTACTTTAGATCAGTTAAAAATGTAAAACGCGATAAAGATATGATCTTATATCTTGGCAGACTAGAAAAGCGTAAAGGCGTTAAGTATCTCCTAAAAGCTTTTGCAGAGCTTGCTGAGAATGATCCAGATGCAAAGCTGGTAGTTGCTGGCGATGGATCAGAAAGAGAGAAGCTGGAAGACTGGGTTGCTAACAACGAAGTGCCAAGAGTGAGTTTTTTGGGGGCTGTTACTGAAGAGGAGAAAATTAG